>NZ_JBEYHT010000032.1:0-84221 GCF_040635425.1 Streptomyces laurentii
CCGCCCTGCCGCTCGCGGCCGGGGGGGCCTGGGGGGGCGGGCCGGCCCGGGGTGCCCCGGACGCGGCCGCCCCGGGGGGAAGGAACTCCCCGGGGCCGCCGGCTTCCGGCGTACGCGTCCGACCGGGCCGACCGGGCCGACCGGGCCGGCCCGACCGGCAGCGCCTGGTCGCACCCGACCGGCACCGCCACCGCCACCGCTCAGAAGTACCCCTCGCGCTTACGGTCCTCCATGGCCGCCTCGGACAGCTTGTCGTCGGCGCGGGTCGCACCCCGCTCGGTGAGGCGGGACACGGCGATCTCGGCGATCACCTGGTCCAGGGTCACCGCGTCGGAGTCGATCGCGCCGGTACAGGACATGTCGCCGACGGTGCGGTAGCGGATCCGCCGCCGCTCGACCGGCTCGCCCGCCCGCGGCCCGCCCCAGTCACCGGCCGTCAGCCACATGCCGTCGCGGCGGAACACCTCGCGGACGTGGGCGAAGTAGATCTCCGGCAACTCGATGCTCTCGCGCCGGATGTACTGCCAGACGTCCAGCTCGGTCCAGTTGGACAGCGGGAACACGCGCACGTGCTCCCCGGGGGCGTGCCGGCCGTTGTACAGCTGCCACAGCTCGGGCCGCTGGCGGCGCGGGTCCCACTGCGAGAACGCGTCCCGTAGAGAGAACACCCGTTCCTTGGCGCGGGCCTTCTCCTCGTCGCGCCGCCCGCCGCCGAAGACCGCGTCGTACTTCCGCTGCCGGATCGTCTCGGTCAGCGGCAGCGTCTGCAGCGGATTGCGGGTGCCGTCCGGCCGCTCGCGCAGCGCGCCCGCGTCGATGTACTCCTGGACGGAGGCGACGTGCAGCCGCAGTCCGTGCTTCTCGACGGCGCGGTCGCGGTAGGCGAGGACCTCGGGGAAGTTGTGCCCGGTGTCCACGTGCAGCAGTCCGAACGGCACCGGCGCCGGGGTGAACGCCTTCAGCGCCAGGTGCAGCATGACGATGGAGTCCTTGCCGCCGGAGAACAGGAGCACCGGGTTCTCGAACTCGCCCGCCACCTCCCGGACGATGTGCACCGCCTCGGACTCGAGGGCGTCCAGATGCGACCAGGCGGCCGGCGGGCCCGACCCCGTCGCGTCACCGGCCGGCGGCTGTGGGGACACGGGCCCTCAGATCCATTCCGCTTCGTCGGTGTAGCCGAGGCGCTCGGCCACTTCCTTGTCCTCCGGTCCCAGGGCGGCCCGGATCGCGTCGGCGCGGTCCCGCCACCGGCCCGCCCGCGGCGGGGCGGTGGCGACCACCGGACCGATCCCGTCATGGGCAGCCCGCCGGAACGCGCCGTCGAACGGGATGCCGAGCCGGTCGGCCAGCCGCTCGAAGCACGCGACGCGCCCGGCGGCCGTACCGATCAGGTCCTCGAAGCGTACGGTGATCCGCTCGACCGGGCCGTCGGCGCCGTGCGGTTCGTCGAGTACCGCCCGATGCGCGCTGCGCCACTGGAAGGCGCACACGTCGAGCAGCGGAGCCCGGGTGAACTCCTGCCATCCGTACGGCAGATCGAACTTCCACCACCAGCGGTTCTCCGGGTGCCGGTCCACGTATCCGTCGATCCCGAGCGGTCGGGACATCCGGTGCGCGTGGAACCCGTGGTGCAGCCAGCCGTCGTGGAGCCCGTTGACGGCGGCGGCGGGATTACGGGTGAGGTGGACGATACGGAACCGGGCCCGCGGGAACAGCGCCCGCAGGAAGCCGAACCGGTAGGCGTTGCTGGGGGTCTTGACCACCAGAGGCCGGGTCGCGGCGTCGTGCGCCGTCGCCGGACGCCAGGGGCGGGGCAGGATGAACGGGGGCTCCTCGATGAGCGTCCCGCCGGGCACGGCGGTGGACCGGGTGTCCGCCGTCTCGGCGCGAAGCAGCCGGGCGGGCAGGTCGTAACACCACGGATTGAACGGCAGCCCAAGCCTGGTCAGTTCGGTGAGGAGCGTAAGGAAATAGCTTTCAGGGCAGGGCAGTACGGCTCCGGACGCCGGCGATTCGGCCCTCAGCCGGGCCAGGACGGACCCGGCGGTCCGCGCCAACACCACTGGATCCACCGGGACATCGGGCCACTGCATGACGAGCCGGGCGGCCACGTCCGTCACGAACCGCTCGTCGTCACGCGGGTCGCCCCAGGGCGCGGGCGACCCGATGTCATGGGCGAGTTCGGTGTCGAGAAGCGTGCGCCGGTCCGGGGCGAGACCGGCCAGATGACCCGCGTCGAGCCGGTCGCAGTCCCCACTGTCGGGAGCTCCCAGCCCTGTCATGCGCAGAAACGGATTGATCTCGCCCTGCATGTGGAGCAGGGCCTCCGACGCGCGCAGGGTCTCCGCGACCATGCTCGACCCGCCGCGCGAGCTGGAGGCCAGCACCACCACGTCCCGGATCCGGCCGGTCAGCCCCTCCGTCGCCGGAGGGCGCAGTCCGCGCGCCGCGGCCAGCCGTCCGTCCAGGTCCGGCCGCGGCGCCGAGGCCCCCGTACGAGTGGGGGCGTGGGGGCTCATCCGAGGTCACCCGGCCTTCCTGAGCGAATAGACGCACCAGCGCCACTGATCGCGGATCGACCCGTCGGACAGGATCTCGAAGGGATGGACCTCACGCACCTCCTTGGGTGCCTCCCGGAACAGCCGCTGGATCTCCCGGCGGTGGGACGGCGAGGTCTCGTGGGTGTCGATCCACCGGTCGATGGACTCCCACAGGAGGTACTCCCGCATCTCCAGGCCGCCGAAGCCGGCGCCGAGCAGCAGCTCCCGGAACTCCCGCTCGCTGAACATCTGGTGCAGGAGGGGCTGTTTCTTCTTGAAGACGCGGTACATCCAGTACGCGTCCTCGTCGGCGTACGGGACGATCTGGCCGACGATGAACTGCCCGCCGGGGCGCAGCACCCGGAAGATCTCGGACAGCGGCCGCTCCGGCTGGGGCAGCAGATGCAGCACCTCGCGGGTGACCACCAGGTCGAAGCTGGCGTCCGCGTACGGCAGGTCGTACACCGTGCCCTGGTCGACCCGGTCGAGCCGGGTGGAGGCGAGCGCGACCATCTCCGGCGTGAGGTCGAGGCCGACGCTCTCGCCGACCCGGTCCTTGAAGGCCCCGCCGACCACGCCGCTGCCGCAGCACACGTCCAGCATCCTGGCGTCCTTCGGCACGTCGCACAGCGCGGCGTGCCGGGCGAGCAGCCCGTCGTCGGTGAGCCAGGCGCAGGAGTCGTGCCAGTCGCGGGACCGGGTGCCGAACTGGCGCTGGTAGACGCCGTAGTCGATGGAGAGTTCACGCTGCTGGAAGCGGGCGGTACGGCCGGCCATCCGGGCGGCCGTCCGGGCCCGGCTGGCGTCCAGCGCGCGGGCGACGACCCGGCGGCCGAGCTCGTCGTCGGCCGCGAGCCGGCGGCCGAACTCCGCCTCCGCCCGCTCCTGGACGAACCGGCCGGCCTCCGGGCTCTGCAGCCGTTTCTTCGTCTGCCCGTCGAACCGGGGATCGTCCATGCGCAGGGAGACGATCGCGGTGAGCCCTTCGAGGATGTCGACCGTGTTGATCCGCTCCCCGGTCCGCGGGTCGAGCAGGCCGCGCTCGGTCGCGTACCGGTTGATGGCGGCCGCGAGGGCCACCCGCAGACCGTCGACGTGCGCGCCGCCCTGGTCGGTGCGGACGCCGTTGACGAAGGCCCGGATCTCCTCCGCGTACCCCTCCGTCCACTGGAACGCGAGGTCGAAGGAGGCCTGGTGGGTGGCGGCGGAGACGACCACCGGCTCGGGGTGCACGGTGGTGGCGTTCCGGTTGTGATGGGCCAGGAAGGCGCGCACGCCGCCGTCGAAGCGGAAGTCGGCCCGCTCGCCGGTGCGTTCGTCCGAGAAGTGCAGGGCCAGACCGGGGTGGAGGAAGGCGATCTCCTCAAGCCGGGTGGTGATCGTCGGCGCGGAGAACTCGACGGTGTCGAAGATCTTCGGATCGGGCCGGAACGTGACGGCGGTGCCCCGCCGGCCGTCCGGCGCGGCCTCGGCCGGGCCGGTGGCGAGGTCGTCCTCCGGCTCGCCCCGGGTGAATTCCTGCCAGTGGTGCCGCGCGCCGCGCCAGACGTCCAGGCGCAGCCGCTCGGAGAGCGCGTTGACGCAGGACAGGCCGACGCCGTGCAGACCCGCCGAGCGCGTGTAGGCGGCCCCGGCGAACTTGCCGCCCGCGTGGAGCGTGGTCAGCACGACCTCGCAGGCCGGCCGCCCGGACTCCGGGTGCGGATCGACCGGGATGCCCCGGCCGTCGTCCCGTACGCAGACCGCGCCGTCGGCCTGGACGGTGACCGTCACCGTCGTACAGTGGCCGGCCTCCGCCTCGTCGACGGCGTTGTCGAGCACCTCGTACAGCAGGTGGTGCAGGCCGTCCGCGTTCGTCGAGCCGATGTACATCGACGGGGTGCGCCGTACGGCCTGAAGGCCCGTGAACACGACGATCGACGAGGCGTCGTACGCGGTCGCCGACCCGGTCGCCGGCGTCGTCAAGCGCTCAGTCATCGCTGCCTCCGTCGGCCGGCGCGCCGTCCCGGGGTCCGGGGGCGGACGGCGTGGTCACCGTGGTGAGCAGGGCGTCGAGCTTTCCGAGATGCGCGTGCTTGAGGGCGGCGAGGGTGGTGAGCCAGCTGGCCACGTCGGGGTGACCCTCCTCGTGGGCGCGCGCCGTGAGCCGGGGATAGACCTCGTTCGCCTCGGTCAGTGCCTCGGCGGCGGACGCGGCGAGGTTGAGGCGGGTCTCGCCGACCGTCTTCCGGGTGTGCGGATCGGCGATGTCCTGGAGGGCGTCGATGTGCCCGTGCGCGACGCACCCGATGCTCTCGGCCAGATCGCTGAAGAGCCGGGCGATCTCCCCATGGCCCTCGATCTCGGCCACCTGCGCGAAATAGGTGTACCGCTGGACGGACGCCGCCTCCGCGGCGAACACCGACCGCAGGCCGATCGCGAGGCCCTCACTCAGCTGTGCCATGGAACTCCTCGGTGGTGGTGCGTACGTGGCCAATGGACGAACGCGGACGGGGGCGGGGTCAGGGGCGGGGCTTGCGCCCGGCGGCGGCGACGAACAGCATCTGGTCCACGAAGCCGCCGTCCGACTCCTTGACCGCGTGCAGGGACAGGAAGCTCTCGGAGGCGTTGCGGTAGACCTCGCGGATGGCCTCCCGGCGGGACTCCTCGATGGCCCCGTTGTCGGACCAGACGTCGACGTCCTCGGCCGAGACGTACCGGTGCAGCGCGACGTCCGCGCATCCGGCGTCGCGCATCAGCGCCTCCAGGTCCGCGGGCAGGAAGAAGTGCCGCCGGACCGGGTTGCGCAGCCGTAGCACCTCGAAGTACTCGTCGCGGTCCAGCGGGCCGTAGGCGCACAGATTGACCAGGACGATCCGGCCGCCGGGCTTGAGCACCCGGACCATGGAGGCGACCGCGTCGGGCAGGGTCATGAACTGGATTCCCTGCCGGCACACCACGATGTCGAAGGTGCCGTCGGGGAAGGGCAGGTCCTCGGCGGGCGAGATCACCAGCCGGTCCAGATGGGGACGGGCCTGCTCGGCCATCTCCGGGGTGATGTCCACCCCGGTCACTTCCGCGACCCGCCCGGTGAACAGGCGGGAGACCAGACCGGTGCCACAGGCGACGTCGAGCACCCGGTCGGTGGCCGTCGGCCTCGTCAACTCCAGCACCAAGTCACCGAGTTCGGAGTCGGTGCACCAGGAGCTCGACCGGTCGTACGTGGCGGAACGGGCGGCGAAGTGGCCGGTCACGTCCTTCGGACTCGTGGTCACGGGAATCCCTTCATGCCGGGGACACGGACTTCCTCGGCGCCGGAACCGCCCGGCGCACCAGGGACTTCACCCGCAGCCACCGGACGTAGCCGTCCCTGGCGAGCCGCAGGCGGTGGTTCTCGTCCTGCCGCGCCGAGCGCAACTCGACGCGGGAGCGCAGCAGAGCCGACCGGAGGGCGACCGCCGGTGGCGACGGAACGGGTACGAGCCGCGCGCGCTCGTCGACCGGGTACCCGAGCCGCTTCTTGAGTGGCGCCGTCACCTTGTCGACGAGCAGGCGCTCCGTCGGCGACAGACCGGTCAGATGCGCCCCGACCCGCCCCGTGCTGATGGGCCGGCCGGCCAGCCGCCAGGACTCCGACAGCCGGGCCGTCCGGCGGGCCGCCGGCGAGGTGTGGTGCGCCAGCATCGCCGGCTCGAACTCCTCGCCGAGGAAGGCGCAGAGCGCGCGCAGTTCCTTCTCCGGCCGCTCCACCAGATCCTCGTAGCGCAGCAGATGGACGACGCCGGGGCCCCAGCGAGTGTGGGCGGCGATCGCCCGCTCCTGCTGGGTCCGCCACAACCGGGCCATCCGGTACGGGTGGCAGTGGCCGAACACGGCGGTCTTCGCCGAGCTGGCCACGTCCTGCGGATTCCTGACCAGCCAGACGAACCGGGCGGCGGGGAACTCGGCGAGCGCCTCGTCGACATGGTCCACCATGAAGGTGCTCTTGCAGCCCCAGCGCGCCTTGCCCTCGGCCGCCCGGTGCTGCTCGTAGATCGCGGCCACCACCCCGAACACCGTCGGGCCGGCCGAGGCCACCACCCGGTCGCGGTCGACGGGATGGGGCCACGGGTGGATGTGCCGGGCCAGCAGCCCGAGCGCGTCGTCCACCAGCCGCCGGCGGTTGCGCTCGACCGAGAGATCGCCGTAACCCGCCGCCAGCGGTGCCAGGAACCGCATGAAGTGCGGAGGGTGCGGCACCGTGATCCGCGAGTGGGCGTTCAGGATCAGCCGCAGCAGATTGGACCCCGACCGCTCCGTGCCGATGATGAAGACGGGACGCGCGCCGTCAGGGCTCATGGAGCGTCCGGGGACACCGTGTCCGCCATCTGCTTGGCCCCGCAGTCCATCAGGCTGCTGCCCGCGGCCGCCACCTCGGGATCCGCGCACTTGTCCAGGGTGAACCGGTCGGAGAGCGGGACCAGCGGGCCGGCCGCGGAGCTCCAGTCGGTACGCCACTTCGTCCCGCCGTAGGAGGTCGAGCGTTCCGAGCCGTCGTCGGGCTGCGGGTGGAAGTACTGGAAGTTCTCCGGGTAGTGCCGGAAGTCCATGACCGGGCCCGGCTGGTAGGCGTCGTAGATGCGCTTGTACGCGTCCCGGCAGGTCTGCTCCGGCAGCCCGCTGACGTTGAGGAACTCGTCCTCGTGCAGGGCCTGTTCGACCGACAGCCAGTTCAGGTGGTCGATCTCCGAGCGGATCGTCCCGGCGGCGACCGCCTGCTGGTAGACCGTGGTGCCGGGCATCGCCGACAGGTACTTCACGCGGGTGACGTGGTTGTACGTCTCGGCGAACTCCACCATGTGGCCCAGCGATTCCTCGCTCTCGTTGGGCAGCCCCACGATCA
Source organism: Streptomyces laurentii (assembly GCF_040635425.1). Classification (NCBI taxonomy): domain Bacteria; kingdom Bacillati; phylum Actinomycetota; class Actinomycetes; order Kitasatosporales; family Streptomycetaceae; genus Streptomyces; species Streptomyces laurentii. The sequence continues at coordinate 7,402 of NZ_JBEYHT010000032.1, forward strand.
GCAGCGAGCCGAACCGGACGCCGGCGTCGAAGGTGGTGCGCATCGCCCGCACCGTCAGGTTCTCGCTGCTGCCCTTCCTGGCCTCGCGCAGCACGTCCTTGCCCAGCGACTCGACGCCGTAGAGGACGATGTCGCACCCGGAGTCGCGCATCGCGTTGATCCGCGGCTCGTCCATGTCGGCGCACCGCGTCAGACAGGTCCACCGGATGTCGTGGTCCTTGATGACGTCGCAGATCTCCAGGGTCTGCCCGCGGTGCGAGCTGAAGGTCAGATCGACGAAGAAGCTGAAGTCGATGTGGTACTGGCTCTTCAGCCAGGCCATGTCGCGGTCCATCTTCTCCGGCGACTTGGCCCTGACCTGGGGAGTCGTGCGGTAGCAGAAGGAACAGTCCATCTTGCAGCCGCGGCTGTACGAGGAGATGATCTGCGGCTGCAGGCCCATCGGGCTCTGCGCCTGCGGCCACAGGTCCAGCCGCATCCGGGGCAGCGCGTCCAGGTCCATCATCTGGCCGCGGGCGGGGGTGCGCTTGGCGCGGCCCTCGGGATCCCGGTAGCAGATGCCCTTGATCCTCGGCAGGTCCTCGCTCCAGCGGCCGGCGGCGTGACTTTCCATCAGCTCCAGGATGGTGAGTTCGCCCTCGCTGATGACCGCGATGTCGCAGGCGGTCTCCTCCATGAAGATGTGCGGCACCGAGGTGACCAGCGATCCGCCGCAGAGGATCGGCACCTCGGGCTCGGCCTCCTTGACCTTCGCCATCAGCTCCCGGCAGAAGGGGAAGTTGTCCTCGAAGGTGCACACCCCCAGGACGTCGGTCTGCCCGACGATCTGGTCGTACGCGGACTTCAGCGGGTCCAGGTCGTAGCGGACGTCGACGATCCGGACCGGATAGCCCGCGTTGTGCAGCACCGTCGAGATGTACGTGGCCCCCTCGTAGGGCGAGGTCAGGAAGAACTCCCAGCCGCGCGGCATGGTGAAAGGAGAAGGGCCGACGAGCAGAGTGAAACGCGGGAGGGACGGGTCCGTCGGGACCGGTGTGACGTCCTGCTGACGCATTTGATCGATGTACTGCCGGTCTGTCGCGTCATCGGCGTTCGCATACAGTTCCAACGCGAGGGATTTACGCGCCATGAACAAACCCTTTCAGGGTGAGAACGTGCGAGGGTGGATCGCTCCTGCGACTCGTATCTGTCGTACGCGCACCGGAAGATCACGGGAAAAGGTCACGGCCGCAGGGTGTTCCCCACCATGACACAGGGTGTTGAGGCCGTAAAGGGCCTCCCCGTCCGGGCGATACGGAGTGCGCGCCGTTAAACGTGGGTGACCCGCCTTTGGAGCCGTTCCGCGAACTCCTGCCACGATCGGGCGAAGTCCAGCGCCAGCGCGGCAATGGCGTCGGCCCGGTGGGGCGGCACATGGTCGATCAGTTTTGCCCAATTCTCATTGTCCAGGGCCTGCGCGGTGAGAAGCCGGAGCAGCATGCGTCCGGTGCCGGAGAAACGCATCGACGGATCCTGCCGGAGATTCCGCAGGGCCGTGTCCCGGTCCGGATACGGAGGCGGGCTCACGTGCGGGCAGACCCCGGCCCGCCGGCAGGACGCCTCCTGGTTCGCGCCCCCCGTGCCCGCACGGGGGGCGCGGCGATGGGCGGGCACCGGATCCTGGCCTTCGCGCAGCCGCTCGCGGACGTCGTGCGCGGTGCCCAGCGAGATGCCGGCCGCCTTGGCCACCGCCCGCAGCGAGGCGTCGGGGTTCGCCCGCATGATCCGGGCCGCGTGCCGGCGCCCGTCGCCGGAGTCGATGGGACGGACCCGGCCGTCCCGGCCGACACGGGCGTTCAACTGGGGACGGTCGGGGTTTGTACGCCTGCGGATGGCCGCTACCGTCTTCGGGGACAGCCCGGTGGAGGAGGCGATCGACCGGTCCGACAGTTGGGGGCTGTGCGTCACGATGCGCTCGGCGGCGGCGGTGCGGTCCGAGAGGCTGAGCGGCAGCCCGTGGGACACATTGGTGCTGACGGCGAGGATGAACGCGTCCGCGTCGGGCCCGTCGAAGAACCGGACCGCTATGTCCCGCTGGCCGCGCAGCGCCGCCACCCGCAGCCGGTGCATCCCGTCGATGACCCGCATGGTCTGACGGTGGACCAGGATGGGCGGCAGTTCGGCGTGCGAGGTCAGAAGCAACTCGATGTGCTCGATGCTTTCCCCCCGGAGCCGAGGAGAGTCGGCGTCGACCAGATCGGTCACCGGAATCAGGTGAACGTCATCCGAAGGTACGGGGGTGCGGTTCTCTTCACTCGCCACAAGATCCTCGAATCCTCGATTACGCAGGAATGGATCGCCCCGCACAGGATTACCGGCTGTCGGTGCAACGAGGGCCGCTGAATAGTCGATGTGCGCTGTGGGGGAGGTGTGCTGCATTCGATACGCGCGAGCCGGATGCAAACAGCTTCCTATCGCTTTTTCGCCCGGTCCACCACCGGGGAGGCAGACCGACCGTCGGATTCACGCCGCTCGGGTTCCGTCGCGGCCGCACCGTGTCGGACGTCTTGTCAGCTCCGCTCCCCGGCGGTAATCGCGCAGCGGCCCGGAGCGCCCCGGCCCCACGCGCCAGGAAGGAAGTCCCATGCGGAATGTGCTGCTCGTGTCCCTCGACACACTGCGCGCCGATGTCGCCTACTCGGGGAAGATGGCGGGTATCGAATCCCTGCGCTCGGCCGGGGTGACGTTTCGACAGGCCATCTCCTCCTCTCCTCTCACTCCGATCAGTCACGCCAGCGTGTTCACCGGACGGCAGCCCGCCGGACACGGCATCCGCCATCTGCTGCGGGAGACGCTGAACCCCGGGGTGACCACGCTCGCTGAGCAATTGCGCGCGGCCGGCTACGCCACCGGCGCCGTGGTCTCCTGCCCCGGGCTGAACCGCTGGTACGGCCTGGACCGGGGGTTCGACTTCTACGACGACGAGATCCCGAGACTCCCCGACGGCAGCGACCCGTTGACCGTCCCGGACGTCAAGCTGCGCGGCCTCGCTCTCAAGCGGGCGCCCCTGGTGACCGAACGGGCGGCAGCCTGGCTGTCCTCCCAGGGGGAGCGTCCGTTCTTCCTCTTCGCCCACTTCTTCGACGCCCACTGGCCATACGAGCCGCCCGAGGACGTGGGCGCCGACGTCGACAACCCGTACGAGGGAGAGGTGGCGTACAGCGACCACTACCTCCGCCGACTCCTCGGCCGGGTGGAGGAGTCGGGACACTCCCTCGACGACACGCTGGTGGTGCTCTTCTCCGACCACGGCGAGGACCTGGCCGGCTGGTACCCCAACGACCACGCGGGCGAGCTCGGGCATCCCTACGAGGAGGGCCACGGCTGTCTGCTGTTCGACACCACCCAGCACGTGCCGTTGATCGTGTGCGGCCCCGGGCTGCCGAGGGGCACGGAGATCACCAGTCAGGTCCGGCTGGTGGACATCGCCCCCACCGTGCTCGACCTGCTGGGGCTGCCGAAGATCGAGACGGACGGCGAGTCCCTGGCCGGTCACCTCGCCGCCGGGTCGGGGCCGTCCCGGCCGGCGTACAGCGAGACGTACTACCCGGAGGAGCGCCGTCAGTCGGGCGAGTACCCGGACCTGCTGCCGCTCAAGGCGGTGCGGCTCAGCGAGGAGGGGGACCGGCGGAAGGTGATCTGGCACGTCGGCGGCGAGGCGGTCGACGTGTACGACCTCCTCGCCGACCCCCATGAGCAGCGAGGAAAGCCACTGGTCGAAGGCTGAGCCGGGCGCGGGGTGCCGGGTCAGACCTCCCCGTCCGCCTCTCGGTGCAGGATTCCGGTGAGGCAGCCGAGCGCGCCCGCGGCCTTCACGTACTCGCCCACTCCCACCTCCGACACCTCGATGCCGGCCGTCTCCAGCCGGCGCCGGGTGCGGGGGCGGCCGGCGGGCATCAGCACGTGCCCGGGCCGCAGCGTCACCACGTTCAGGCTCCGGCCGCGCACCACTTCCTCGTCGGGCCCGAACTCCAGCAGGTCGTAGTCCAGCGCGCGTAGCAGGCCGCGCAGCCGGTCCCCGACCGCACGCGTGTTCAGCAGGGCCCGGCGGTGGTCGACGAGCATCAACGCGCCCAGCAGATGCTGGACACCGGGCCCGAGCGGCACCGGCACCACCTCGGCGCCCTGCTCGGCCAGCACCTCCCGGACGGCGCGGACGCCCGCCTCGTTGGTACGGAAGCCGCTGCCGACCAGGACGGTGCGCTCGTCCACCCAGAGCGCGTCGGCCCCTTCGAACGTGGCCTCGCCCCGGACGGTGTGCAGCACCGGGATGCCGGCCTCGGCCAGCGCCGCCGCCGCGTACCGCTCCTCGCCCGCCCGCTGCGCCGACGCGGTGCGCCCCAGCACGGCCCCCTCGGGCGTCACCAGGAACAGATCCCGCTGGAAGATCACGTTGGGCGGGCAGGAGGGCGGCGGGGCCGCCAGGCGTACGGTCACGCCGTGGGCGCGGTACGCCTCGGCCACCGCCTCCGTCTCGGCGCGCAGCCGCCCGAGATCGACCGGCTCGGTCATCAGGTGGGCGCGGGGGTCGTCGGCGACGGAGGCGAGGCTGTCCGGTGGCCGGGCGAGCAGGACCGCGCGCAGGGGCGCCACCTCGGAACGGTAGCCGCACCGCGACCAGATGCCGCCCGCCGCGACCTCGGCCCGGTGGCCGGCCGGGCGCGGCGTCCATCCGGTGCCGCCGAGGGTACTGGGCAGGGCCGGGGGAGAGGAGGCCCGGGAGTCCGTGGACATCGCTTCCCTCCCGCTCACACCGAGTAGCCCAGGGAGCGCAGTTGGGCTCGCATCTCCTCGGTGAAGGGCACCTGCTCCGGCCGGCGCAGCGCGCTGCGGTAGTCGTCGAGCATCGCCAGCAGGTCGGCCCCGTCGTCGTGCGGGTCACGGTGGGGCACCCGGGAGTCGTCGAACCGCTCCACCCAGGTGTGGTCCTGCCGGGCCGCCCGCTGGAACCCATCGGAGTAGTGCCGGAACATCCGTACCACCCGGCGGTCGCCGAGGTAGGCCGTGTGCCCGACGAGGAAGTGCGGGAGGGGCCCCGGCGGGCGGCCGCTCAACTGCCTTTCCTGGAAGGCGATGAAGTCGTTGAGCTCGGCGTTGTAGGACTCGGCGAGCGCGGGGGCGTCGCCGTCGGGCGCCTCCTTCCCCCGGACGACCCCGGCCAGCGACCTGCCGTCGAAGACACCGGTGGCGGGCGCCGGGACACCGGACAGCTCCATGACGGTGGGGGCGATGTCGACCGTCCGGATCCGCTGCTCGTGCGTTCCCGGGACGACGCCGTCCCCGGCGATGATCAGCGGGACCCGCAGCACCCCCTCCGCCATCGAGTTGAAGTGGCCGTTGGTCTGCTCGTCGAACTCCTCGCCGTGGTCGGCGAAGAGCACCAGGAGCATCCGCTTGCCGGTGGCCGCGACCCGCTCCCTCAGCCGCTCCAGGAACGAGGTCAGGCGAGTGGCGAGGAAGTGCTCGACACCGTCCAGGTAGAGCTGGAAGAGGCGGTCGTACTGCTTCTCCGCGTGCAGATGGGTGGCCACCCGCTTGTAGCGCATCAGCAGCTCGGTGTCCTCCGGGCCCCGGTAGCTCTCGACCAGCCGGTCGACGAACGGGAGCGCCTGCGGCAGTCCCTCCTCCAGCTCGGCGACCTTGGCCCGGTACGCGTCCCCGCCGAAGGTCAGATTGTGGAACCCGTACGGCAGGTGCACCGCACCGAAGTGGGCGCAGGCCAGGGTGGATTCGGCGGCCGCCACCGCGTCGATGAAGGCGTCGTCCTCCTCGACCAGGTAGGTGTCGACGTCCCGGGTGAAGCCGAGTTCGGGGCCGAGGATGATGGGGAAGTCGACCTTCAGGATCGTGCTGCGGCCGGCCCGGCGGCCATAGGTGAACACCGAAGGAGCGCGCAGTGACCCGTTATAGAATTCGTGCAGTCCGTTGTGCAACGGATATTGGCCGGTGAATATCGCGCCGTGCGAAGCGGCCGTGTACGGGGCGGCGCTGATGGTGTTCGGGAAATAGGCGCCGTCACGCGCGAGTTCGTCCAGAAGTGTGGTACGCACCGCGTGCGCGTTCTTGTATGTGTGCGGCCAGAGCGGATGCGGATGCGCCGACAGCGCGTCGCTGCGGAGCGTGTCGATCGAGATGAGGACGACGTGATCGTAGTGGCTGGAATCGTGCACGGTTGTCTTCGCCTCCGTGAGAGTGGCATGCGCTCGGGCAGGGGGCGTGCGGCCGCCCGGTGAGGTCCGCCGGCGGCTGTGTACGACTGTGGAGAAGACGCGGTCGAACGCCCGGCCGGCACGGGCCGGCCGCGCCCGATCCGTCAGTTCCGGTCCGGTGTCCCGTACTCCGACCGGTGGCCCGGCGTCCCGTCCTCCGCCGGGTCCGGTGTGTTGTCCTCCGTCCGGTCCTCGGCCTGCGGCGGATAGACGGTCGGGTCGTCGAGGGGGAGCTTGAGCCAGGACAGCATCTGCCGCAGCTGGTGGTAGGCGCGCAGCCGCTCCTCGTCGGTCCCCTCCCGCTCCGCCTCCTCGACCGGGGCCCACAGCCGGTGCACCATCACCGGCCCGATCTCGAGCAGCCCGCCGCTGCCCCCGGTGGCCCATCGGGCCAGCACGTACCGGGCGATCGCGCCGATGGGGATGTCCAGGTTGCGGGACATCCCGCGCAGCGTCTCCAGGGGATCGAGCAGTCCGTAACCGACGACGTCGGACTTGAAGTTGGCGTGGGGATCGTTCGCGGCCCAGTCCCCCTTCCAGCGACGGAGGCGCACCACCTCGTCCCCGTCCGGGCCGGTCCAGACATCGCCCGCGACCTCTTCGTCCACCTGAGCTTCCTTCCGGAAATGCGACGGGAAGCACGAGTTCTACGCCGGACGCGCCCCGCGCGCAAGGCACCCCGCCCCGCGTTCGGAACGCGCCGACTCGGCGCTGGACAAAGGGAATCGGGACCGGTAGACCAGAAGTCCGTGGCTGCGTCAGCCGGTCGGGATCAGCCGATGCCGGGCGCGCCCGCTCTCTCTTTCTCATTTGTCTTCGGCACGCCGGACTCGCCATGCCCATGGGCGGATTGGACAGGGCGCCTTGAGGAAACTCGTCACCACGCCGTGCGCTCGGGACGTCCTGCCGAGGGGATACGCGTGACATTCACGAAGGAGGTCTCTCCCGGTGTCCGGCCGCGGGACGGGATGACCCGGCGGGTCCTGGTCGCCGGCACTATCGGAAGCACCATCGAGTGGTATGACTTCTATCTCTATTCCACGGCGTCCACCCTGCTGCTGGGTCCGCTGTTCTTCCCCCAGCAGTCCGCGACGGCGGCCACCCTGGCGGGCTTCGCCACCTACGCCGCGGGGTTCGTCGCCCGCCCCCTCGGGGGTGTGGTCATCGGCCACTTCGGGGACCGGATCGGCCGCAAGTCGATGCTGGTGCTGACCCTGATGATCATGGGCGTCGCCACGCTGCTGGTCGGAGTGCTCCCCACCTACGCGCAGGCCGGCGCCTGGGCCCCGGCCCTGCTCGTCACGCTGCGGGTGCTGCAGGGCATCGGCATCGGCGGGGAGTGGGGCGGCGGGGTCCTGATGACCACGGAGTACGCCCCCGCCCACCGGCGCGGGCTGTTCAGCAGCGGTGCCGCGGCCGGGTTCCCGCTCGGGCTGGCCGGGAGCACGGCCGTGGTCGCGCTGATCACCCGGCTGCCGCGGGACGACCTGCTGTCCTGGGGCTGGCGGGTGCCGTTCCTGGCCTCGGGTCTTCTCGTGGTGGTCGGGGTGTTCGTACGGCGGGGAGTCGCCGAGAGCCCCGAGTTCCTGCGGGGCCGCCGCGACGGCCCGTCGCCCCGGGTGCCGGTCGCCGAGGTGCTGCGGCAGCGCCCCGGCCCGGTGGCCAAGGGAGCGCTCGCCTCGCTGGGCCTCGCCATGATCGTCAGCGTCTTCTCCGTCTATCTGCCCGCCTACGCGGCCGGTCACGGGGCCGACCGCGACCGGGTGCTGACCGGCATGGTGGCCGGGGCCCTCGTGGAAGCCGCCCTGCTGCCGGTGTTCGGTGCGCTGTCCGACCGCTTCGGCCGTCGACGGGTCATCGTCTTCGGGTACGCCGTGTGCGCCCTGGTGGCCCTTCCGGCGCCGCTCTGGCTGACCTCGGGCAGTACCGCTCAGACCGTCCTCACCTTCACCCTGGCCATGGGCGTCGGGCACGCGGCCGTGTACGGCGGCATCGCCGCCTTCATGGTGGAGCAGTTCCCGACCCGGCACCGCTATTCCGCCCTGGCCGTCACCTATCAACTCGGCGCGACCCTGGCCAGCTTCGGTCCTCTGATCGCCGGCGCGCTCGCCGGATCGGGGCGCACCGCGGGGCCCGGGATCTCGATCCTGCTCGGCACACTCACGGTCGCCGCCCTCGCCGTGCTCGCCACCCGAAGGCCGGGCGCGCGGGGCGGAAGGGAGTAGACATGCTGTCCATCACCAAGGAATTCCACTTCTCCGCGAGTCACCGGCTCGCCCACCTGGCCGCCGACCATCCGTGCGGAAGACTGCACGGGCACAACTACGTGCTCATGGTGGAACTCTCCGCGCGGGAATCCGAGTTGACCCCGGCCGGATTCGTCCGGGACTACGGCGACCTGGACGCGCTCAAGAAATGGATCGACGAGTTCCTGGACCACCGGCACCTCAACGACGTCATGAAGGACCGCAATCCGTCGGCCGAGAACATCGCGAGATGGGTCTACGAGAACTGGCGCCGCGACCTCCCGGAGCTGACCGCGGTCCGCGTGTCGGAGACCCCCAAGACCTGGGCCACGTACCGGCCGGCCCCCTGACTTCCGTACACCGTCACCAAAAGTCACCGAAAGTCACCGGATACGGCACCATGCCGCGGATCACGGGAAGGGGTGAGGCACATGGAACGGTCGAAACTCGTCGTCAACGAGATCTTCGGCCCGACCTAGTCCGTGCAGGGCGAGGGGCGGTCCACCGGAAGGTCGTGTTCCTTCCTCAGACTCGGCGGGTGCAACCTGACCTGCCGGTGGTGCGACACCCCGTACACCTGGGACTGGACGGGCGTCTCGCAGGGCCGGACCGCGTACCGGCCGACGGACGAACTGCACGCGATGACCGTCACCGAGGTCACCCGGCGGCTCCGGGAACTCGGCACCGGCCTGGTCGTCGTCTCCGGCGGTGAGCCGCTGAGCCAGCAGGACCGGCTGCTCCCGGTGATCGAGGAGATCCGCGCGCGCGGCGCCGACGTCGAGATCGAGACCAACGGGACCGTCGTCCCCTCCGCCGCTCTCGTCGCGGCGGGGGTGCGCTTCAACGTCTCGCCGAAACTCGCCCACTCCGCCGTGGCGGAGCGACGCCGCGTCGTTCCCGCGGCGCTGCGGGCGCTCGCCGCGATCGACGGGACCTGCTTCAAATTCGTGTGCGCCGATCCGTCCGACCTGAAGGAGGTCGATGAGCTGGTGGAGCGATTCGCGCTGCGCGACGTCTGGATCATGCCCTGCGGTCAGGAACCGGAGGAGATCACCGACGGTCTCCGGCGGCTGGCCGACCCGGTGATCCAGCGGAAATGGAATCTGACCGGCCGGCTGCACGTGACGTTATGGGGAAATCAACGGGGGGTATGAATGTCACCTGATCCACTGGAGCGCATCGCCCGGGAGCTTCTGCTCGCCATCGGCGAGGACCCCGACCGCGAGGGACTTCGCGACACACCGGCACGATACGCGCGCTGGTGGCGGGAGTTCAGCGACTACGACCCCGGCACCCTGGACACCTCCTTCCTCTGCGCGTCGAGTGCCGAGGCCGTGTCCGTCTCCGGAATCCACCTGTGGTCGCTGTGCGAACACCATCTGCTGCCGTTCTCGTGCGAGGTGACGATCGGCTACCTTCCCCGCGAACAGGTCCTCGGTCTCAGCAAGTTCGCCAGGATCGCCCAGCAGCACGCGCACCGGCTGCAGGTACAGGAACGGCTGACGGCGGACATCGCCGACTCCGTCGAGAAACTGACCGGCTCCGCCGACGTCGCCGTCGTCTGCCACGGCGAGCACCTCTGCATGGCCATGCGCGGCATCCGCACCCCCGCCACGATGACCACCGCGACCTGGCGCGGAGCCTTCCGGGACGCCGCCGTACGGGCCGAGTTCCTCGCACTCCAGCCCGCCCGCCCCCACAGCGCCGGGCGATGACCACGGACCACGCCCCGCAGGAAGGAACCGAATCCCACGTGCGCATCTCCCGTCCGCGGCGAACCGGCCTCAGCTTCGACGACGTCCTGCTCGTGCCCCAGCGCACCGCGCTCCGCAGCCGCCGGCACGCCGACCTGACCACCGAGCTCCTCCCCGGCCTCACGCCGGCGGCTCCCGTCGTGTCCGCCAACACCCAGTGGTGCACCGGTGGCCGGATGGCCGCCGCCATGGCCCGATGCGGCGGCCTGGGCGTCCTCCACCGCATGCAGACGATCGACCAGCAGCTCGCGCACCTCCAGCTGGTCAAAGCCGAGCCGACCGGAGGCGAGACGGAGGACGCCGGACCGCGGGCGACCCGCTCCGCCGACGGCCGGCTGTTCGCCGGCGTGGCCGTCGGCGTCACCGGGGACTGGCGGGAACGCGCGGCCCGGCTCGTCGACCACGGGGCCGACCTGCTGGTGATCGACGTCGCCCACGGCCACAGCGACCAGGTGCTGTCCGCGGTCACCACCCTGCGCAAGGCGTACCCCGGCGTCCCGCTGATGGCGGGCAACGTCGCGACCGCCGCCGGCACCCGGGACCTCGTCTCGGCCGGTGCGGATCTGGTCAAGGTGGGGATCGGCCCGGGCGGCGTGTGCACCACCCGGCTGGTCGCCGGCACCGGTGTCCCCCAGCTCACCGCCGTCCTCGACTGCGCCGCCGAGGCGGCCCGGTACGGGGTCGGGGTGATCGCCGACGGCGGGATCCGCCAGGCCGGGGACATCGCCAAGTCCCTGGCGGCCGGGGCCCGCGCCGTGATGCTCGGCAGCCTGCTGGCGGGAGCCGACGAGAGCGAGGCGCAGCCGGTGGAGAAGGACGGCCGCCGCTACAAGACCAGCAACGGCTTCGTCTCCCTCGGGATGGAACTGACCCTGCGCCGGGCCGCCGGACTGCCCGTCACCCGGCAGGAGGTCGACGACTACGTGCCCGAAGGGGTGGAGGCCACCTTCCCCGCCACCGGCCCGCTCGCCACGACCCTGCGCCAGCTGACCGGGGGAGTGCAGTCCGCGCTGAGCTACTCGGGCGCCACGAACCTCGACGAGTTCCGGGAGCGGGCCGAGTTCATCCAGGTCACCGCGGCGGGCCGGAGCGAGAACGGACCGCACGCCCGCGAACGGACCGCGCACATCGCCATCGATCACGTGGCCCGGGCGGTGGAGGGATGAGCGTGCGTGAGCCGGCCCCCGCGGCCGTCCCCGACCAAGCGCCCGGCGAGGTGCCCGGCATGTGGACCCGGCGAGGCCCGTACGAACTGAGCTGGGAGACCCTCGGCAGGATGCTCGAACGGATCGCCGCCGGCGTCAGGGCCGCGGGGTTCGCCCCCGACGTCGTCCTCGGCGTGGCACGCGGCGGCCTGCCCGCCGCGAGCTATCTGACCTGCGTCCTCGACGCGCCCGTCCTGCGTACGGTGCGGGTGCGCCGGACCCGCGACGACGGCCAGTACGCGGCCAAGCGGGCTCCGGAGCTGGAGGCCGCGGAGCTGCCGGGTGTCGGTGCGGGCACGAAGGTCCTCGTCGTGGACGACATCGTCGGCACCGGCGCCACCGCGGAGGCCGTCCGCGCCCATCTGCTCGGACTCGGCGTGGCCGGGCGGGACCTGCGCTTCGCCGCACTGGTCCGCAACCATCGTGCGGACTACCGCCCCGACCACTGCCCGGCGGTCATCGACGACTGGATCGTCTTCCCGTGGGAGGAGGGCTGGGGCCGGACGGCGGGCGCCCGGCCGCTGCCCCTCCCGGAGGGCGGGGCGTGATCCCGCGTCCCGCCCCCTCCCCGCCGTCCCCTCCGGCGCTCGCGGACAGCGGGCTGGTACCCGTGGACCCGGCCGAGGTCGGGCTGCCCCCGTACTACGCCGCCACCGGGCTCTACCGGTACGACCGCCCGGTCGGCACGGTGATCGAGGCGGCCCGGACACTGGCCGGGCTGGAGCACCGGCTGGGGACGAGACCCACCACGGTCTTCACCCACCTCACCGACCGGCCCGGTAGCCGCGTCCTGGGCCACCCGTATCCCCGCTCCGTCCTGCTCGCCGCCCTGGGCACGGCCGAGGGCGCGCATCTGCCGGAACTGGCCGCCCGGTTGTCCGGCGAGCCGTTCCGGGTACGGGCGGACGCGGCCCCCGAGGCGGCCGCCGGCACGACCGGCGCCCCGGCCCGGCGGGAGCTCGACGGGCTGCATGCCCTGCCCGTGCTCCAGCACCGCCCCGGCGACGGCGGCCGGTACGTCACCGCCGGCATCGGCGTCACGACCCGGCCGGACGGCTCGGCCGTCAACCTCGGCTTCTACTGCGTCCAGGTGGTCTCGGCGTACCGCGCCCGGATCTTCCTCGACCCCCGCACCGACGCCCACCGCAACCTCCTGGAATGGCGGGCCGTGGGCCGGCCCATGCCGATCTCCGTCTTCCTGGGCGCCGACCCCTCGTACGCCGTGGTGGCGGCGACCCGGCTGCCCGCGACCGGGGACGACTACCAGATCGCCTCACGCCTCCTCCGCGCGGACGTCCGGGTGGGCGGGTCGCCTCCGGTCCCCGCCGACGCCACGCACGTCCTCACCGGCCTGGTCGGCCACGCGAACGAGACGGAGGGCCCGTTCGGCGAGTTCAAGGGGTACTACGTCGAGGAACGCCAGGGGAACGTCCTCGACATCACCGGCGTCGCCGCCCGGCCCGGCGCGCCGTTCCCCAGCATCGTCGCGGGCGCCGAGTCCGGGCTCACCCTCATGAGCTTCCAGAACGAGTACCTCCTGTACGCCCATCTGAGGGTCCAGGGTCACCCGGTGACCGATGTCCGCTACTCGGTACGGGCGCGCGGGGAGTTCGTCGCCCTCATCGAGACGGAGCGGCCCAGTCTCGAACTCGTTTGCGAGGCGATGAAGTTCGACGTGCGATCCAAGCTGGTCATCTGTGGTCCCGAACTCGGCGACGTGCCACAGGCCTTGGCGACGTACGGGTTCATCACGCACCATGAGCCGTACTATCGCAAAGGCAGAATCGAGGGCGAGCGGATCGGCCTCGCGCTCGTCATTCCGCCCGTGGGCCGTCCCGTCGAATACTGATCCAGACGCCGAGATCCCCGAAGGGCGCCGCACCGTGACCGATCGCTTCTCCCGGATCCTGCCCGTGGCGCTCATGGTCCTCCCCGGACCGGACGGCACCGTCACCTTCGTGCACCAGCTCAAGGGCCCCTACGCCGGCAACTGGCTGCTTCCGGGCGGCGGCGTCGAACCGGGTGAGGGCCTCGCGGCGGCGGCCGTCCGGGAGACGGCCGAGGAGACCGGGTGCCACGTGTCCGCGTGCTCCCCCTTCGCCGTCTACGAGTTCACCGGAACCTGGGAGCAAGGCCCCTATCACCTCCTGCTGTTCGGCTTCCTCGCAGACCGCCCGTACCGGGTGCCGGAAGGGTTCGAAGGCCACAACGTCGGAGCCGTCCGGCAGGCCAGGATCGGTGAACTTCCCCTCCATTCCACCGACTTGCAGATCCTCACCGACGCCGGTCTGGCCTCCTACGGCGACCCCGAGATCGCCCGCGCCCTGTCCGCCGACGGCATCTCCATGACGGCCCACCGGGTCAGCGGCCCCACCCACGCCCCCGGGGCACCGGCGTCGGCGGGCCTGGGCGTGCGCTGAGCCGGACCGGAGAGCAGCGCATCCAGCGACGTACCACTCGTGGAGGAGGTACCCAAGATGTCAGAGCTCCGCGACGCGCACAACGGATCCGGCACCGGGCCCGACCCTGTGGAGTCCACCCGCCGGCTGCCCCTCGCCCTCGTCTACGCGGCAGGCGTCATCGCGGCCATGGGACTGGGCAAATTCGACGTTTTCGCCGTGCAACTCCAGGACGACCTGGAGATTTCGCTGGGACAGGTCGGCTGGGTCGTCTCCGCCATCACGGGGATCTCCGCCCTGCTCGGCACCCCGGCCGGGCTGTGGCTGGGCCGGCGGTCCATGCGCGGCACCCTGCTGACCGGGCTGTGGTGCGTGGCGGCGGCGGGCGCGGGTGGCGGACTGGCGCCCGGCCTGGGCGCCCTGCTGCCGCTGCGCGCGGCGGAAGGCATCGGCTACCTCATGGTGGTCATCGCCTGCCCCACCCTGATCGTCCGGCTGTCCGCACCCCGCGACCGCGGTCCCGCGCTGGCCCTGTGGGGCACCTTCGTCCCCGTGGGGCTGGCGCTGAGCACGGCGCTCGGCGGCGCGGTCGGTTCGGTGACGGACTGGCGGGGCTGGATGTTCGTCATGGCCGCGCTCACCGCGCTGCCGGCCACCGTCCTGACGTTCACCCGGCTCGGCACGCTGGCCCCGGCCACTCCGCGGCCGTCGGCGAAACACCGTACGGCCCGGCCTGGCAACCGGCCCCTGGTGGTGCTCCTGGCCCTCGGCTTCTGCATGGTCTCCCTGGTCACGGTGGCCGTCTTCGTGCTGATCCCGATCTTCCTCCAGCGCGAGCTGGGCTACAGCCGGGCGGATGCCGGGGCCACGGCCGGGTTCATCTCCCTTGTCAGCGTCGGCGGCGGCTTCCTCATCGGCTGGCTCATGCACCGCAAACAGGATGTCCGCCCGGTGGCCCTCGGCTCGTTCCTCGTCGTGATCGCCGCCTGGGTGGCGTTCCGGGCCGGCGTCGGGACCGTCCTCTTCATCGCGGGGGCCGCCACCATCTCCGGGCTCAACGGCGTCATGGTGGGGCTGATCCTCGCCTCGGTTCCCCGGCTCGCCGCCGAGTCCGGGGATCTCGGGCTGGCCAACGGCATCGTGACCCAAGGCGGCAGCCTCGGTTCGCTGCTGGGCCCTCCGCTGTTCAACGCCGGGGTGGAACACTGGGGTTGGCACGCCGTCGGCTGGTTCTCCACCGCCGGCATGGCCGTGTGCTGGCTCCTCATGGCGCCGACGGTGCGCCCCTCGGGCACGGCATCGGCGGCTCCGGCCTGACCCTCGCGGGCCGTCGCCCCGGACGTGCCCCGTCCGCGGCGCCGGCCCCGCACCGCATCCGACAGGAGGCTTGTCCATGCAAGGGCACCGCGCGTCACCGCCGCGCCGGACCGTCGCCGTGGTGGGGGCGGGCGCGGCGGGCGCCCTGGTCGCCCTCCAGCTCTGCGGGACGGCTGTCCGCCGCCGATCCGCCCTCGACCTCGTCCTGATCGACCCGGCGCCGGAGGCCGGCCGCGGCACCGCCTACGCCACCACGGATCCGCGCCACCTCCTGAACGTCCCCGCCGGTCATATGAGTTGCCACCCGGACGACCCCGGCCACTTCCTGCGCTGGCTGCGCGGACACGGCGGTACGGAGGCGTCGGCCGCCGACTTCGTCGCCCGGCACCGGTACGGCTCCTACCTGGCCGACACGCTGGGCCGGGCCATCGTGGAGGCCCATGGCACCGTCACCGTCCGCAGGCTGCGCACCCGCGCCGCCGGCCTCCGCTGGCGCGGGCCGACAGCACGGCTGGAGCTCGCCGACGGCGGCACGGTGGACGCCGACGGCGTCGTCCTCGCGACCGGGCCGAACCCCTCGTCCGCCGCCGGCTGGGCCGCACCCGCGCTCCGCGAGAGCGACCGCCTCATCGTCGACCCCTGGGCTCCCGGCGCCCTGGACCCGCTCCTGGCCGAGGGGCGGACGGACGACGTGCTCCTGGTCGGCACCGGGCTGACCGCGGTCGACGTCGCGCTGCGCCTGGGCCGCCCCGGCCGTACGGTGCACGCGCTCTCGCGCGGCGGACGCCTGCCGCAGCCCCACGCGCTGACCCCTCTGCCCGCCGTGGCCTGCCCGGAAGACCTGCACGGACTGCCCCTGACCGGGCTGCGGGCCGGGATCCGCCGGCACATCGGCCAGGTCCTGCGCACCCACGGGGACTGGCGCCCCGCCTTCGACGGACTGCGTCCCCTCACCGCGCGGTTGTGGGGCGCGCTGTCCGTCGAGGAGCGGGCCGCGTTCCTGGAGCAGGACAGTTCACTGTGGAACGTGCACCGGCACCGGATGCCTCCCGCCACCGCCGAGGCGGTCGCGCGGATGTGCCGGATGCGGCGCCTCCGGCCGTACGCGGGACGGATCACCGCCGTCCGCACCGGCCCGGACGCGCGGGTCGGCCGGATCGGGCGGTTCGGGCCGGTCACCGTCACCGTCGCCCTGGCCGGGGACGGTGGCACACGGGAGCTGTCCGTGGGCTGGGTGGTGAACTGCACCGGCCCGGATCCACTGCTGAGGGATTCGGCCGACCCGCTGTGGCGGGGGCTGCTCGACACGGGCGGCGCGGTGCCCGGCCCGCTCGGCATGGGCGTGGCCACCGACGAGGGCCGGCTGCGCGACGCCGGCGGACGAGCCGTACGACCGCTGTGGACGCTCGGCGCGCCGCGCCGCGGTGAACTGTGGGAGACCACCGCGGTCCCCGAGATCCGGGTCCAGGCCGAAGCCGTCGCCACCGCGGTACTCGACCACCTCGCCACCCTGACCCCTGCCCCGCACCTCGTCCGGAAGCGGCCGTGCGACGGCTCGGGGCTCGCGCTCAGCACCCACGACGAGGCCGCCGCGGCCTACCGCCTGGGCCTGGACCGGCTGTTGACGGTGCGGGCCGGTGCCGCGTCCGCGTTCCGCCGCGCCGCGGCACTCGACCCCGGCTTCGCGCTCGCCCACGGCGCCCTCGCCCTGCTCGACCACGAGTGCGGGGCCGACGCCCTCGGCGCCCTCGCCGGAGCCCGGCGCGCGGCCCGGGACCGTGCCGACGCGCGCGAACTCTCCTGGGTCGAGGCCGTCGCCTGCCGGATCGAGGGCACCGGCGCGGACAAGGCCCTCCTGCGGCATCTGGACGACTGGCCCGGCGACCTGCTGGCGCTCGCCGCCACCGTGCCGGGCCTCGCGTTCTCCGGCGTGCACGACCGGGGCGGCTCCGCCGTCCTGCGGGTGCTGGAACAGACCCGGGCCGCCCACCAGGAACACTGGTTCCCCACCTCCCTCCTCGCCTTCCTGCGTCAGGAGGAGGGGCGGTACGAGGAGGCGGCCTCGCTCGCCGAGCAGGCCCTGGCGGCCGAACCGGCGTCGGGGAACGCCCTGCACGCGCTCGCCCACGCCGACTACGCCCGCGGCCGGCACCAGGCGGGCCGTGAGCGCGTCGACCAGTGGCTCGGCAGCCGGCCGGAGTACGGCGGCGCGCACCGCGGCCACTTCGCCTGGCACGCCGCCCTGCACGACCTGGCACTCGGAGACGAGGCCGCGGTCCGCCGCCGGTGGGCCACCCGACTGGCGCCCACCCAGGTACGCGGGGCCGGAGCCCTGATCGACACGTGCTCCCTCGCCTGGCGGATCCGGCTGGCCGGCGGCCGACAGCCCGTCTCGTCGGTCGACGACGTACTCGAAGCGGTGCCGCCCGACCTCCTGGAACGCCCGCCCACCGCGTTCCTCGCCCTCCACGCGGCGCTCGCCTTCGCCGCCGCGGACAGCGTGCCGGGGCTGCGCCGACTGCACGCCCACGCCCGGGGCTCCGGCGGAGTGCGGCGCCAGGTGATCGCACCGCTCTGCGACGCCCTGGAGTACGCCGTCGAGGAACGCTGGGCCGAGGCCGCCGACGAACTGGAACGGATCCTTCCCGCCGTGCGCACGGTCGGCGGGAGTGACGTCCAGCGCGAGGTGGTCGAGGAGACGCTGCTGTACGCGCTGACCGCCGCCGGACGTCACGAGGCGGCCCGCGCCCGCTTGGAGGCCCGTCCGGACCGGCGCCCCTCCCCGTACGACCGGACCCGCCCTGCCTCCCCGCCGACGACGCACCCGGGGCGGTGAGACACGACATCGCCCACGGGCCGGGCGGTTCCCGGCCACGCAACCGCATTATTCCGAGCGTGACTTGGATGATCGTTTTACAGTGACGGCATGGCATGCCGCATCAGTGAAATCGTCATCGACAGCGCCGACCCCGAACGACTCGCCACCTTCTGGAGCGAGGTCCTCGGCTTCGTGGAACTCGACCGGGAGGAGGGCGGAGTCATCGAGATCGGCCCGGCCGACCCCGGGTTCGGAGGCCCGCAGCCCACCCTTGTCTTCCTGCCCGTGGACACCCCGACCACCGGGAAGCTCCGGCTGCACTTCGACGTCAACGCGACCGACCGCGACCAGGACGCCGAGCTGGAGCGGCTGCTCGCGCTCGGCGCGCGGAAGGTCGACATCGGCCAGGGCGAGGACGCGCACTGGCATGTGCTCGCCGACCCGGAGGGGAACGAGTTCTGCCTGCTGCGCCGTCGGCTCCTGCCCCTCTGAGCAGCGGACCCGACCCCGGTGTGCGACCCGACGCCGGTGTCCGACGTGATGCCGGCGCCTGACCCGAGCGGGTCCCGATGTTCGCCAGGTGGGTGGCGAGCGGGACCGTACGGCTCCAGCGCACCTGATGGCGGGTGACCGGGAGCCCCGACAGGCCCGCGCGGCGTACGGCGTCGCCGTCGTCGTACCGGATCCGGGACTGCGGCTCCACCCCGCGGACCCCGGCGATCCGCCGGTGCTGGGCGAGGATCCAGGGCACGTCGCCCGGCCGCCTCGTCCGGCCCTCTCGTGGTGGCGGCGCGGGTCGCCGCCGGCCCGCGCCGCCGTCCCGTTACGGCTTGGGCAGGGTGCAGCCGGCCCGGTTCAGGTCGAACACGTTCCCGGGGCCGATGCACGGGATCATCGTGTACGTCTGCTGGGCGTAGTTGATGCCCTGGCGGACCGTGACGGTGCCGTTCTCGTCGACCTCGCACGGGTTGTTCACGGTGCAGCTGCCGCCGCTCTCGTTGCCCGTGTTGTTGACGGCGACGACCTTGCCGGTGGTCGTGTCGATCACCGGCGAGCCGGAGGTACCGCCGATGGTGTTGCAGGACGAGGTGTAGCGGACCGAATCCTTCCAGGTCCACCCGCCCTCCTTGAGGCGGTACGCGAACCCGTCGACGTTGCAGCTGTAGGTCCGCTTCCAGTACCCGGACACCACCTTGATCGACGAACCCTGGGCCGGCCGGACGTCGTTGAGGGTGAGCGCGCTGATCCCGTACTGGCTCTGGATCTGCGCGTACGTCTTGGTGAGCTGGTAGACCGAGACGTCCGTGTCGGTCATCGTGGCGTACGCGATCTTGCTCGCCTGGAGCGTGCCGACACTGGAGCCCGCCGAGTTGAGCAGGGAGAAGGTGCGGCTGGACGCCCGGTCCTTGACGACCTGCCCGGCCGCCGGCATGCCGGTCTCCAGGCAGTGACCGTTCGAGAGGACGAGCGCGGGGTCGGTCGACAGGGAGGCGGGGGTGCGGACGACCGAGCCGGAACAGTTGCTGAGCGCGACCGTTCCCGCGAAGTCGACGGCGGCGGGCGTGGCCTTGGCCGGGGCGCTTCCGTCCCGCGGGGCGGACGCCATGGCCGGGGCCGTCGTCGCTCCTGCCAGGACGAGGGCGAGCAGCGTGCCGGCGAGAGGCTTGTTCATGTGGGGGTTCCCCTCTGGTGACGGTGCGTTCGAAGAGCTGTCTTTGTCATGTGCATTCTTGGAAGTCCGGACCCCGGCTGACAAGAGGGCGTGCCGTACCGCTCCCCGCGCCGCACCGATCGGCCCCGGCGCCGGGCTGTCCGGAGGCGAGGGCTCCGCCGACTGTGCGGCGCTTCGTGCCCCGGCGCCGCGCCCCGCGCGCGAGGCGATCCGACGGCGCGTGGCCGTGCCCGCGCACGACTCCCGGCCCCCGTACGCCCCCTGCGCCGTACACCCGGCCCGTACGCCCCGTCCGGGACCATCCGCGACCGTCACCGCCGTGCCCGCCACCGCGACCCCGTCCGACGTGCCGCGGCTTCCCCGGCGGCATATCGGACGTGCGTGGACCGGCCCGGACCGGACACCCGGCTCATGTCGTACAGTCTGCGGACCGGTGCCGCCATACTGGACGGGCCGGGGAGGGAGCGGCACGACGACGGGGTACTCGGGGGCGACAGCACGCGATGGCGGAGACGGACACCAGGCTGATCCAGGGCCGGTACCGGCTGCAGGAAGTGATCGGCCGCGGCGGCATGGGCGAGGTGTGGCGGGCCACCGACGAGTCGCTGGAGCGGCGCGTCGCCGTCAAGTGCCTGCGGCCGCTCGGCCAGCAGCGCGACCCAGCCCATCTCGCCGTCCTGCGCGAGCGCTTCCGGCGCGAGGCCCGGGTGGCCGCCGCGCTCCAGCACCGCGGCATCACCGTCGTCCACGACTTCGGCGAGTCCGACGGCTGCCTCTTCCTCGTGATGGAGCTCCTCGACGGGCGCAACCTCAGCCAGCTGATGACCGACAACGGCAAGCGGCCGCTGCCGGTCGGCGAGGTCGTCGACATCGCCGAGCAGGTCGCCGACGCCCTCGCCTACACCCACCGTCAGGGCGTCGTGCACCGCGACCTCAAGCCCGCCAACATCATGCGGCTCACCGACGGCACCGTGAAGATCTGCGACTTCGGCATCGCGCGGCTCGGCGCCGACATGGACTTCACCTCCCGCCTCACCGGCACCGGCATCGCCATGGGCACCCCGCACTACATGTCGCCCGAGCAGATCGGCGGGGGCGGCGAGGTCGACCACCGCAGCGACCTGTACTCCCTCGGCTGTGTGCTCTACGAAGTGGCCACCGGCCTGCCCCCGTTCGACATGGACGACACCTGGGCGATCCTCATCGGGCACCGCGACACCATCCCCGCCCCGCTGCGCAGCCGCCGCCCCGAACTGCCCGGCTATCTGGACCTGGCCGTCCTCGACCTGCTCGCCAAGGCGCCGGAGGCGCGCCCGGCCGACGCGGCGGAGCTGGGCCGGCGGCTCGTCTCCGGCCGGACCGGCCACACCCCCGCCGTGCCGTCCGCCGCGGCGCCCGTCCACCCGCTGCCCGCGTGGGCCCGCACCCTGGCCCCCGGCCGCCCCGCCGCCTCCAGCCCGGCCGGGCAGGCCGCCCCGGCGCACGACCCGGCCGCCACGCTCACCACCGCCTGGACCCAGGCCGGCCCGGGAAATCCCGCCGGCACGCCCCCTTCCGGCACCTCCACCACCGAGATCGTCGCCGTCCTCGCCGGCCGGCACCGCGCCGGGCTCGGGCTCGGCCGGCTCGGCCGCTGGACGGAGGCCGCCGATCTGCTCCGCACGGTGGTACGCGACCGGGCGCACGTCCTCGGCGACGACCACCCCGACACCCTCGCCAGCGGCTACGAACTCGGCTTCGCGCTCTCCCGCCTCGGCCGCGCCACCGACGCCCTGGACCGGTTCGCGGCGGTCGCCGAAGGCCGCGCCCGCACCCTGGGCGGCGATCACCCCGACACCCTGGCGGCCCGCCAGGAGTCCGCGTACGTCCTCGGCGGACTCGGCCGTCACGCCGAGGCGCACGACGTCTACGAGACGGTGCTCGCCGCCCGCGAACGCGCCATGGGCGCCGAGCACCCCGACACCCTGCGCTGCCGCCACAACCTGGCCTTCACCCTCGGCCGGATCGGTCGCGTCACCGAGGCGTACGCGACCGCCCGCGAGGTCGCCGACGCCCGCACCCGGCTGCTCGGCGCCGACCATCCCGACACCCTCGCCACCCGCCACGAGATCGGCCACGCGCTCGGCCGGCTCGGCCGCTGGTCGGACGCGCTCGCCCAGCACCGCGAGGTCGCCGAGGCCCGCCGCGCCGTCCTCGGCGACGACCACCCGGACACCCTCGCCGCGCGTTACGAGACCGGCATCTGCCTGGGCCGTCTCGGGCGCGCCGAGGAGGCCACCGTGCTCTACCGCGACCTCGTCGGCGCCCGTACGCGCGCGAACGGCCCCGACCACCCGGAGACCCTGCGGGCCCGGCACGGCCTGGGCGTCAACCTGGGGCGGCTCGGCTCCTGGGACGACGCGCTGGCCGAGGCCCGTACGGTCCGCTCCGGCCGCGCCCGGGTGCTCGGCTCGGACCATCCCGACACCCTCGCCAGCCACCGCGAGGCCGGCATCGCGCTCGGGCACCTGGGCCGCTGGCCGGAGGCCCTGGCCGAGTACCGCCACATCACCGCGACCCGCACCCGCCTGCTCGGCCCCGGCCACCCGGCGACCCGCGCCGCCCTCGCCGACGAGAACCACTGCCGGGATCGGCTGGGCGGCGGCGCCGGGGACTGACGTCCCGTCCGTTCTGATAGAACAGCGTTCGATGGGAACGCAGGAGCGTGAGCGCAAGGTATACAGGCCGCTGTGGCGGGCCGGTCTCCAGGTGATTCCGGACGCCGTGCCGGAGGGCACGATCCCGTTCTGTTTCGGATACGGCACGGAGGACATCGTCGGCGGGTTCTCCCACGCGTACGACACCCCGCGGCTCGTGGAACGGCTCAACGAGGACTGGTACGACCTCGCCGTCTCCGTGGGGCTTCTCGACCACCGGCGCGAGTTCCTCCTCCAGCTCCCGCAGGGCACCCGGACGCATCGGGCGGCCCTGCGCCACGAGCACGACGGCGGCAGTGCCCCGTGGCGGTGGACCCGGGTCCGGCTCCTGGAGCGCTGGGACCTCATGGGCCGGGGCGCCGACACGGCGTTCCTCGGTGTGCACGCGGGACACCCGGGTTTCGGCATGCTGGCGCTCGACGGCGGCGTGTACGTGCGGTGTTCGACCGGCGAGCGGGGTGTCGACGTGCTGGCGGTGCGTCGGCCGGACCGCTCGGAGAACGTGCTGCGCCATCTGGAGCGGGTCGTGGCCGACGACAGCCGGTACGTGCACCGCGAGTTGACCGCATGGATCGCCCGCTGGCTCGCGGGCCGGGTCCCGACGCCGTAGGGCGGCATCGGCGGGGAAGGGCCACCGGCGACTCTCCCGGCGTCCGAGACCTGGTGGAACCCGCCTCCGGGGTGCTAGCAAGGAGCGTGATCGATACGCAGAGCTCCTACGACGCAGTCATCGTCGGCGGTGGACACAACGGCCTGGTCGCCGCCGCCTACCTCGCCCGCGCCGGGCGCCGGGTGGTCGTTCTCGAACGGCTCGGCACCACCGGTGGCGCCGCCGTCTCGACCCTGCCGTTCAGCGGGGTGGACGTGCGGCTGTCCCGTTACTCGTATCTCGTCTCGCTCCTTCCCGACAAGATCGTGCGCGATCTCGGGCTGCGCTTCGCGGTGCAGAAACGTTCCGTCTCCTCGTACACGCCGTACCGCGACACCGGTCTGCTCGTCGGCGGCGACCAGGAGCGCACCCGCGCCTCCTTCGCCGCGCTCACCGGCTCCGAGCGCGAGTACGCGGCCTGGCAGGAGTTCTACGGCCGCACCGCGCGCGCCGCCCGGCGGATCTTCCCGACCCTCACCGAACCGCTGCCGAGCCGCGCGGCCCTGCGCGCCCGCCTCGACGACGACGCGACCTGGGAGATGCTCTTCGAACAGCCCATCGGCGCCGCCGTCGAACGGCACTTCGCCGACGACCTGGTCCGCGGTGTCGTCCTCACCGACGCCCTCATCGGCACCTTCGCCGACGCGCACGATCCCTCGCTGATCCAGAACCGCTGCTTCCTGTACCACGTCATCGGCGGCGGCACCGGCGACTGGGACGTCCCCGTGGGCGGCATGGGCGCGCTCACCACCGCCCTCGCCGACGCCGCCCGCGCGGCCGGCGCGACCCTGCTGACCGGCCACGAGGTCACCCGTATCGACACCGACGGCACCCGCGTCGCCGTCGCCTACCGCACCGCCGACGGCGAAGGCGTCGTCGAGGCGGAACACGCCCTGGTGAACGCCTCCCCGCAGGCCCTCGCCGAGCTGCTCGGCGACCCGGCCCCGGCCGTCCCCGCCGAGGGCGCCCAGCTCAAGGTCAACATGGTGCTCAGCCGGCTGCCCCGGCTCCGTGACCGTGGCGTCGACCCGCGCGAGGCGTTCTCCGGCACCTTCCACATCGCCGAGGGATACGGCCAGTTGGCCACCGCGTACGCCGAGGCCGCCGCCGGCCGGCTGCCCACCGCCCCGCCGGCCGAGATCTACTGCCACAGCCTCACCGACCCCAGCATCCTCGGCCCCGAGGCCACCGCCCGCGGCTACCAGACCCTCACCCTCTTCGGGCTGCACGCGCCCGCCCGGCTCTTCGCCGACGACCCGGACGGCGCCCGCGAGGAGCTGCTCAAGGCCACCCTGGCCCAGCTCGACGCCGTCCTCGACGAGCCGATCACCGACTGCCTCGCCCGCGACGCCGACGGCCGGCCGTGCATCGAGGCCAAGAGCCCCGTCGACCTCGAGAACGAGCTGCGGCTGCCCGGCGGGCACATCTTCCACCGCGATCTCTCCTTCCCGTACGGCGACGACGGGGGCGACGGGGACGCGGCGGAGGCCCGCGGCGCCGCCCGCTGGGGCGTCGGCACCCGCCACCCCAACGTCCTGCTCTGCGGCGCCGGCGCCGTGCGCGGCGGCGGGGTGAGCGGCGTGCCCGGACACAACGCGGCCATGGCGGTACTCGAAGGGCTCGCGGGTTGACGCCCGACCCCGCCCCGCCAGCGGCGTGAAGCTGATCTGCGAGGGCGCTTAAGAAATCCTCGATGGACCGCGGGCCCCGCGTAAGGAAGATTGCGTCCGGGGATCTTGGCGCTTTCGCGTGCCCGGATCCCCGGGAACACAGGACACGCACGTCGGGAGCCGTGACATTGAAGGCGCTGGTCAAGCAGAAGGCGGAACCGGGACTCTGGCTCGCGGACGTTCCCGAGCCGGAGACCGGACCCGGTGACGTCCTGATCAAGGTCAAGCGGACCGGGATCTGCGGCACCGATCTGCACATCCGCTCCTGGGACGGCTGGGCGCAGAAGACGATCGACACCCCGCTCACCCTCGGCCACGAGTTCGTCGGCGAGGTCGTCGAGACTGGGCGCGACGTCTCCGACGACATCAAGGTCGGCGACCTGGTCAGCGGCGAGGGCCACCTGGTCTGCGGCAAGTGCCGCAACTGTCTGGCCGGCCGCCGTCACCTGTGCCGCGCCACCGTCGGCCTCGGCGTGGGCCGCGACGGCGCCTTCGCCGAGTACGTGGTGCTGCCCGCCTCCAACGTGTGGGTGCACCGGGTCCCGGTCGACCTCGACGTCGCCGCGATCTTCGACCCGTTCGGCAACGCGGTGCACACCGCGCTGTCCTTCCCGCTCGTCGGCGAGGACGTGCTGGTCACCGGCGCCGGCCCGATCGGCATCATGGCCGCGGCCGTCGCCAAGCACGCCGGCGCGCGCAACGTCGTCATCACCGACGTCAGCGAGGAGCGCCTGGCCCTCGCCCGCAAGACGGGTGTCTCGCTCGCGCTCAACGTCGCCGAGCAGACCATCGCCGACGGCCAGCGCACCCTCGGTCTCAAGGAGGGCTTCGACGTCGGCCTGGAGATGTCCGGCAACCCGCACGCGATGCGCGACATGGTCGCCAACATGACCCACGGCGGCAAGATCGCCATGCTCGGCCTGCCCAGCGAGGACTTCTCCGTCGACTGGTCGCGGATCGTCACCTCGATGATCACCATCAAGGGCATCTACGGCCGGGAGATGTTCGAGACCTGGTACGCCATGTCGGTCCTCCTGGAGGGCGGTCTCGACCTCGCCCCCGTGATCACCGGGCGCTACGACTACCGTGACTTCGAAGCGGCCTTCGACGACGCCGCGTCCGGCCAGGGCGGCAAGATCATCCTCGACTGGACCGTCTGACCACCCCTCCGGGAGCCTCCACCATGTTCGATTCCGTACGCGACGACATCCGCACCACCCTCGACGAGATCCGGCAGGCCGGGCTGCACAAGCCCGAGCGGGTCATCGGCAGCCCGCAGTCGGCGACCGTCGAGGTCACCGCCGGCGGCCGCCCCGGCGAGGTCCTCAACTTCTGCGCCAACAACTACCTCGGCCTCGCCGACCACCCCGAGGTCGTGGCCGCCGCCCACACCGCCCTGGACCGCTGGGGCTATGGCATGGCCTCCGTCCGCTTCATCTGCGGCACCCAGGAGGTGCACAAGGAGCTGGAGGCGCGGCTGTCGGCGTTCCTCGGCCAGGAGGACACGATCCTCTACTCCTCCTGTTTCGACGCCAACGGCGGTGTCTTCGAGACCCTGCTCGGCGCCGAGGACGCGGTGATCTCCGACGCCCTCAACCACGCCTCCATCATCGACGGCATCCGTCTGTCCAAGGCCCGCCGCTTCCGCTACGCCAACCGCGACATGGCCGACCTGGAGCAGCAGCTCAAGGAGGCCACGGAGGGCGGCGCCCGGCGCAAGCTGATCGTCACCGACGGCGTGTTCTCCATGGACGGCTACGTCGCGCCGCTCGACGAGATCTGCGACCTGGCCGAGCGCTACGACGCCATGGTGATGGTCGACGACTCGCACGCCGTCGGCTTCGTCGGCCCCGGCGGACGCGGCACGCCCGAGCTGCACGGGGTCATGGACCGGGTCGACATCATCACCGGCACCCTCGGCAAGGCCCTCGGCGGCGCCTCCGGCGGCTACGTGGCCGCCCGCGCCGAGATCGTCGCCCTGCTGCGCCAGCGCTCGCGCCCGTACCTGTTCTCCAACACCCTCGCCCCGGTGATCGCCGCCGCCTCCCTCAAGGTGCTCGACCTGCTGGAGTCGGCCGGCGACCTGCGCGAGCGGCTGAACGCGAATACCGCGCTGTTCCGCAGCCGGATGACCGAGGAGGGCTTCGACATCCTCCCCGGCGACCACGCGATCGCCCCCGTCATGATCGGCGACGCCTCCGAGGCGGGCCGGATGGCCGAGCTGCTGCTCGAGCGCGGGGTGTACGTGATCGGCTTCTCGTACCCGGTCGTCCCGCAGGGCCAGGCCCGCATCCGGGTCCAGCTCTCCGCCGCGCATTCGTCGGATGATGTGAACCAGGCTGTGGACGCGTTCGTCGCCGCGCGCGCCGCCCTGCGAAACTAGGGGAATGATCGAAGCGCGGCGGCTGCACATCCTCCGGGCGGTGGCCGACCACCGTACCGTCACGGCGGCTGCCGCCGCGCTCTATCTCACCCCCTCGGCCGTCTCCCAGCAGCTTGCGGCGCTGGAGCAGGAGACCGGCCACCGCCTCGTGGACCGCAACGCACGGGGCACCCGGCTGACTCCGGCCGGCGAGATCCTGCTGAGCCATGCCAACGCCGTCATGGCCCAGCTGGAGCGCGCCGAGGCGGAGCTGGCGGCGTACGGCTCGGGCGAGGCCGGGACGGTCACGCTGGCCGCGTTCGCCACCGGCATCGGCCTGGTCGTCGCCCCGGCTCTCGGCGCCCTCGCGCGCGAGGCGCCCGGCATCCGGGTCCGGGTGCGCGACGCCGAGGGCGACGAGAGCCTGCTCATGGTCCTCGACCGGCAGGTGGACGTCGCCGTGGCCGTCGAGTACCGGGGCGCCCCCGGCGAGGACGACGCCCGCGTCACCCGCGTACCGCTCTACGCGGAGCCGTTCGACGCGGTCCTGCCGCGCGGTCACCGGCTCGCCGACGACGAGCGGACGGCGCTCGCCGACCTCGCCAAGGACGCGTGGATCGGGCAGTCCGCCGGCAATCCGTGCCATGACGTGACGGTGCTGGCCTGCGAGTACGCCGGATTCGCGCCCACTCTGGAGCACATCTCTGACGACTTCCGGGCCGTCGTCGCCCTCGTCGGCGCCGGGGCGGGGGTAGCCCTCGTGCCCCGCTCCGCCCTGCGCGGCACCGACCTCACCGACGTGGTGGTGCGCCCGGTCGACGGTGTCGCCCCCACCCGCCGTGTCTTCGCGGCCGTGCGCCGCGGCGCCGAGGAACACCCGCTGATCCGCCCGGTGCTCGACGCCCTGCGCGAGGCCGCCGGACCGGGCGCAGTGCGCGAACCGTAAAGGGCCGGAAACGGGAAAGTGCCTCCCGGTCGGGGAGGCACTTTCGGCTGGTCAGGCCGGTCGGCGGTACGGGCCGGCCCGCGGACCGAGCCGGTCAGCGGCGCGGGTCCACGAGGATCTTGACGGCCGTCTCGTTGTGGTGGATGAGGGTCTCGAAGCCCTCGTCCACGAGGCCGTCCAGCCCGATCGTCTTGGTGATGAACGGCGACAGGTCGATCCGTCCCTCCTGGACCAGTTTGATGGTCTGCGGGTGGGAGTTCACGTAGGCGATGGTGCCGCGCAGGTCGACCTCCTTGAGGACGAGCTTCTGCATGTCGATCGTCGCCGGCTTGCCCCAGATCGAGATGACGGTGATGACACCGCCCGGCTTGACCGCGTCGAACAGGGTGTCGAGGACGACGTTCACGGACGTGGCCTCGAACGCGACGTCCGCGCCCTTGCCGCCCGTGAGGCGCTGGACCTCGGCGGTGACATCGGTGGTGGCCGGGTCGATGACATGGTCGGCGACCTTGGCGTCCAGGGCCTTCTGGCGGCGCAGCGGGCTGAGCTCGCTGACCGCGACCTCGACGCCCATCGCCTTGAGCACCGCGCAGGTCAGCAGCCCGATGGGGCCCGCACCGCCGACCAGGGCGAAGTCGCCCGCCTTCGCGCCCGAGCGGTCGAAGGCGTGGTAGCCCACGGACAGCGGCTCGATGAGGGCCGCCTGGTCCAGGGGGACGTCACCGACCGGGTGCACCCACCGGCGCTCGACGACGATCTTCTCGGCGAGACCGCCGCCCCGGCCTCCGAGCCCGATGAAGTTCATGTCGGGGGAGAGGTGGTAGGTCGGGTTGTTCTCGCTGGTGTCGACGTCGGGGCGCAGGATGTAGGGCTCGACGACGACCCGGTCGCCCGGCTTCAGGTCCTCGACGCCCTCGCCCACCGCGTACACCACGCCGGACATCTCGTGGCCGAGCGTGACGGGGGCGGCCTCGCCGGAGACGGGGTGCGGGTGGCCGGCCGGTGGGACGAAGATCGGTCCGTCGAGGTATTCGTGCAGGTCGGTACCGCAGATGCCGCAGAACGCGACATCGATGCCGACGGTGCCCGGGCGGACGGTGGGCTCGGGGATGTCCTCGATACGGATGTCGCCGCGGTCGTAGTAGCGTGCAGCCTTCATTTTGTGCTGGCTCCTTCGCTTATTGCCCGAATTCCCTTCGATGCTAACAATCAGCTGATAGGAGCGATAAAGGAGGGGGCCCTGGCAGGGCACCTGAAGGCCGATCCGCCAGGTGCGGGCGACCGGGGCCCGTAGGGGCGGGGGCCGTACACCTCGTGAACCGTCTCGATGGCCCGGCCGGCGCTGGCCTGCTGCCAGGGCGGCAGGCGAGGCACGCATCGGTGCGGGTTCTCGCGCCCGCGCCAAGCGGGATTGTCAGTGCCCGTCTCTAGCATGACGGCCATGACGAAGACGCAGGTGGGGGCGGCGGAACGGCTGTTGCGCGCGATAGCCGGGGCCGGCCGGGGCAAGCCGGACGCGGAGCCGCCGAGCAGTGCAGCGCTGCACGCGGTGCAACGGGCGCGGCCCGCACGTTCAGTGGCGGCCAAGGTCACCGCCGCGGGCGGAGTCGACGGCGAAGCGGCCGCTCTCCTCAGGGAGTTGACGGAGTGCCACCTCGGTGCGGACGCGGCCCGCTGGTGCGCGCTGTACGACGCACTGGTCACCTGCCGAGGCGGTCTGCCCGACCTGCTCGCCGAGCCGCTGGTGCCGCCTGCCTCCGACGACGCGCTCCGCCCGCCCGCGCCCCGCAGCGTCGACCGCACGCTCGGCCTGCTCCTCACGCACGCGGAGCCGCGGCATGCCGCGGCCGCGCTCGCCGCCCTGCCCGAGCGGGTGACGACGGAACTGCTGGCGGGCGGGCCGCTGCCGGCCCCCGCCCTCGCCGCCGCGGTCGTCGAGCACGGCGACACCCGGACCCGGACGGCCCTGGCCCGCCACGCCCGGCTCGACACCCGGGTCCTCGCCCGGCTGGTCGAGGTCGGTGACGAGCAGGTCTCCGCGGCCGTCTACCGCAACCCCCGCACCACCCCGTCCCTGCGCCGCACCATCGCGGAACGCCTCGACACGGTGCCGCTCGACGACACGCTGCGCGCCGAGCTGACGGCCTCGCGCCGTGACGTCCCGCGCGTCTGGCTCGCCCCGCTGCTCGGCTCGGGCGACCCCGGGCTCGTCCTGCCCGCCCTGAGGTGGGGAGTGCGCCAAGTCGCCCAGCAATACGCCCTGTCGAAGATATGGGAGCGGTTCGGGCCGGACGCCGTACGTGCCCTGCTCGACGATCCGGCCGCGGCGCCCTGGCTGGGCCGGGCCACCGTGGACGCGGTCACCGAGGCCCTGGCGGCCCCGGACGGTGACGGGCCGGGCCTCCTGCGCGCGCAGGGCGAACCCTACGAGGACCCCGCCCGGCTCCCCGCGCTGCTCGCCGCCGCCCGGGGCACCAGCACCCTGCGCGACCTGCTGTCCGAGCCGTACGCCCACGATCTCGACGCCCTCGCCGCGGCCCACGCGGAGAGCCCGTTCATGCCCAAGGCGTGCGAGGAGCTGGCCCGCCACGAGGCGGCGAGCGACGCGCAGCGCCACGCGTTCCGGCTGAGCGCCCTCAACGAGCCGTGGCGGGCCGGCGGCCGCCGCGCGGGCAACCCCACCCCGCCCGCACAGCGCCTCGCGGAGGAGGAACTCGACGACAGCGCCGCCGTCTGGGCGGAGGGCATGGCGGTGGCGGGCCTTCTCGACCCGGTCGGGCTGATCGGCACCGCGCGCCCCGCCGCCCACGCCCTGGCCGCGCTCGACCGCCTTGCCGAACGTGATCTGCTGGGCGCGGTGGCGGCCGACCGACTGCGCGCGCTGACGGACGAGCACCTGGGGGAGAGGACGGCGAGCTGGGCGGCGCTCGACGCCCTGCTTCCCGAACACCGGGGCACCGTCGCGGAGTTGATCGCCGAGGCGGGGAAGGCCGTGGACGAAGAACCGGAGGAGCCCGCCGGCCCCGAGCCATCGTCCGAGCCCGAACCACCGGCCTCCTCCCGGCTGATGCGACGCGACCATGTGCACGCCCTGGCGGCGCTCGACCTGCTGTACTCCCTGGCCCCGGACGGCGCGCCCCGGCCCGAGGGGCCCGAGGTGCTGCGTGCGCTGGCCGTGAACGAGGCGGCGACCCTGCCCGGCCTCGCCACCCCGCACTGGTTCGCCGCCGCCTGCTCCGTCCACGACATCCCCCCGTCCGAGTGCGGCCACGTCCACGAGGCACCCAGCCTCGCGCAGGTCCGCGCACGGCTCCCCGAGTCCTACGGATCCAGCGCACAGCACATCGAGCGCGCCTACGCGCAGGGCATGCTGCCCGCCGAGGAACTGCTCACCCTGCTGCCCGCCCGGCGGCTGCTCCTGCTGCCCCACGACTGGCGGCGGCTCGCCTTCGCCGACGCGTGGCGGGCCGCGCTCGCCCGCCGGCTGCGCGCCGCACTCGGCGCCGACCCCGACGCCTGGCTCCGCCTGGCCGCGGCCGTGACGGCGTCCGAAGCCGCGGAAGAGGGCCTGACCTGGGACGAGTTGGTGCGGCGCGCCCAGTCGGGGGTCGGCCCGGCGTCAAGTACCCGAGCCGTCCTCGGCCGAGCCCGGCCGGGCACGCCCGCCGAGGCGATCAGGCTGCTGGAGCACGGCGACCATCTGTGGGGCTGGCCGGAGGGCACCCTGCTCTGCCTCGCCGACGCCGACGTGGTCGAGGCCGTACTGCCCCGGCTCGGCCCCGACGGGCCCTGGCTGCTCGCCGCGTACCTGCTGCGCCACGACCGCACCCCGCGCGTCGCACTCGACCGGCTGCTCGCGGACCGCGACCCTGACGCGCTGCGCGTCCTCGCCGCCCAGTCCCGCTGGATGAGGCGGAGCGGCGCGGTGGAGCGCCTCGTCGATCTCGACGACCCCGAGACCGACCGTACCCTGCTGCGAGAGTGGGCCCCGCGCCCCGTCGCCCACCGGATCGTGACCCGGTCGCGCCCCGGCGCCGGACGGCTGTCCCTCGGCGCACGGGTGCTCGCCGACTGGCGTGCCGAGGGGTCCGCGTGGCCGGCCGGCGGCCTGATGTGGCTGTGCTCCGCCGAACCCGACCTGGTGGAGGAACTTCTCGACAAGCGCGGCTCCAAGCTCGGCTTCGCGCATCAAATCCTCGGCTGCATCGGTCTGTTCGAGCACGGCGGAGCCGACCGGCTTGCGCGGCTCGTGGGGCGGGACGCGCTGGGCCGCTCCGCCACCACCCTCTGCGTGAAGGCCCTGGCATCCGCCGACCCCGCCGCCGTCCTCCGTGCCCGGCTGGATCGCGAACTGGCACCGGAGAAGCTCGTCCGAAAGCTTCGGCGGGCCCGCTACAGCCATCAGGCACGTGACGTCGTCGAGTCCCTCCCCCCGGGGGAGCCCGTGGACTGGGCCGCGCTCGAAGCCTTCCACGCCCGGGAACCACTCCCGTACTGGGAGGACCTCGTCCGGCTGGACGGCGTCCCCGAGGACGTACGGTTGCGGCACGCGGCGCTGCTGCCCGAGCCCGGCCCCGAAGACGCGCCCGGCAGCCCGCGGCTCACCCGGGAGCGGGCCCGGCACGGGCTCGGCGGTCTGTACCACTGCGCGCTGTCCACCCAACTGGACTGGCTGCTCACGGAGGGACTCCTCGACGCAGCGGACGTGGTACGCCTCGCCGCCCCGGCTGCCCTCATGCTCGCCTACCTGGACGCCGCCGGCCGCCGCACGGATGCCCCGCCCGAGGCCGCCGAAGCCCGCGCCGTCCTCGCGGACCTCGTACGCACCCGGCTCGCCACGGACCCGGCGGCCTGGCGCCGGGTCGCCGAGCGGCTGACCGGCCTCGACACCGCGTGGGACCCGGTCTCGACGGTGGAGGCCCTGCTCACCGTATGAGAGGGCGGGCCCCGGGAGCCGGCTCCCGGGGCGGTCCGGCCGCGTCGATCAGCCGACGACGACCCCCGTGTTCTGGCAGGCGGTCAGCAGCCAACGGCCGTCGTCCTGCTTGGTCATCACGTACAGCGGGGCCCCCTCGCTCTCGTCGTCCGGGCTCAGGTAGCGCTGCCGCACCTTGACCGCCGCGACGTCGGGGCGGAGGAAGAGCACGTGGACCACCTCGTAGCTGACCTTGCCGTCCCAGTCGGCCGAGGGGAGCACCGCACGGGTGAACTCCGCGATCGCGTCGAGGCCGATGAGCACCTTGCCATGGGCCGTCGTCCAGATCGCGTCGGGGTGGAAGAGCGCGAGGAACGCCTCGGGGTCCTTGTGCTGCTGGGAGTGCTCGACGGTGGCGACGACCCGCTTGAGGGCGTCGATGTCTGCGGCGCGCGCCGTGGATTCCGTGGTCATGCCGACCAGGCTGCAACCTCAAGCACAGTCGAGATCAAGAGAGCGATCGGCCCACGGGTCGGCTGCACGCGTGCGGAGAGGACGTCCGGATGCAGCGGGCGACCGTCGCCCCCGCGGACCGGGTCGGCCGACAGGAGCGGCGCGATCCGGTCGTGGCGGGGCGTACTTGTGCAGGACCGCGGTGTCGGTCATGCCGTCGCCGTCGAAGTCGCCGGCAAGCTCCTGGGAGGTGCCGGCGCTTTCGCCAGCCGGCCCCAGCGGGCCCCGTCGCCAGCGTGAGCCACGAACAGAGGTCGTGGACCCCGGGTGTCGATCGCGCTGGTGCGGGTCTCCGTGGGGGTTCCTTCCGTGGTGCACCCCCCCCGGATGTCACGGCGGCGGCCGGTTCGCCGCACGAAGGCCGCCCGCAGCCGCTCCGCTACTCGCGTACCCGCTGGGGCACGCCCCAGGGATTGTCGTCACGCAGCGGCGGGGGCAGCAGCGGCTGCGGCCACGACTGGTAGGCCACCGGCCGGAGGAACCGCTCGATCGCGGCGGTACCGACGGACGTCGTGGTGGGCGCGGTGGTGGCGGGGAAGGGGCCGCCGTGCTGCATCGCGTGGGTGACCGCCACGCCCGTGGGCCACTCATTCCACAGCACCCGGCCGCTGCGTTCGGCCAACGCCGCGGTCAGGACGGCGAGGCCGGCGGTCTCGCCGGGCTCGCCGTGCAGTGACGCGGTGAGCTGGCCCGGCAGCGCCGCCACCGCCTCGGCCAGGTCCTCCAGACGTTCATATGTCACCACCAGGCCGAGCGGGCCGAAGCACTCCTCGGCCGCGGTCTCGATGTCGGCGGCGAACGACGCCAGGTCCGTTGTCAGCAGCCTCGGTGCCGCTGACGCTTCGTCATCGGGCCACACCAGGGTGCGCGTTCCAGGGCGTCCTGCCAGCCGGCGCGCGCCGTCGACGTACGCGTCGGAGATCCAGTCGCCGAGCATCGGAGCGGCCGGGACCTCGCTCAGCACACGGACGATCTCGTCCACCAGGCCGTCGCCGACCGGGACGAACAGCAGACCAGGGTTGGTGCAGAACTGGCCCGCGCCCTGCGTGAGCGAGCCGACGTATCCCGCGGCGATCTCCGCGCCACGAGCGTGGGCGGCGGCCGGGGTCACCACGACGGGGTTGACACTGCCCATCTCCCCGTAGAACGGGATCGGCTGGGGGCGTTCGCCGGCGATGCGGGCGAGCGCCAGACCGCCACGCTCGGAGCCGGTGAACGTGGCGGCGCGCAGGGCCGGGTGGCGCAGCGCGTCGATCCCGGCCTGCTGCCCCTCGATCAGGGCGAACACGCCTGCCGGTGCGTCGACCTGAGCCAACGCCTTCTGGATGATCTCGGCGGTGCGGCGGGACAGTTCGGGGTGGCCCGGGTGCGCCTTGACGACCACGGGGCAGCCGGCGGCCCAGGCCGAGGCGGTGTCGCCGCCGGCCACGCTGAAGGCGAAGGGGAAGTTGCTGGCCGTGAACACCAGGATCGGGCCGATCGCGGTGCGGTAGCGGCGCAGTTCGGGCCGCGGCCCGGTGGGCCACTGCTGGTCGGGGCGGTCGATGCGGACGTCGAGGAACTCGCCTGTCCGCACCTGGTCGGCGAAGAGCCGCAGTTGGAAGGTGGTGCGTGACAGCTCGCCGTTCAGCCGGGGCACGCCCAGGTGGGTTTCGGCGTCGGCCAGCGCGACCAGCTCCGTCCGCTCGGTCTCCAGGGCATCGGCGACGGCTTCCAGGGCATGTGCCCGGGCTGTCGGCGCCGCCTCTGCCCATTCCCGGGATGCGGCGGCGGCCGCGGTCACCGCCCGGTCGGGTTCGAGTGCGACGGTGTTCAAGGTGTTTCCTTCTCTCTTTCCATGGAGCGGTGGGTGTCGGGGAGCATCGAGTGCCGGCTGGTCTTCGTCATGCGGGCGACGACCGGCAGGGCCGCGACAGAGCCGGCGACGACGTACCACGCCGGTGCGATGGTGTCTCCGGTCTGCTCGATCAGGAGGATCGGCAGGAGCGGCGCGGTGCCACCGAGGATCGTGAACGCCAGGTTGGAGCCGAGGGAGGCGCCCGTGTAGCGGGTGCGGGCGGGGAACGGCTCAACGAAGGCCGCACCGGCCAGGCCGAAGAGCATGCCCAGGCTCAGCGCGAGCAGCCCTTGGCCGGTGACCGCGCCGGCCAGGCTTCCCTGGCCGGCCGGCAGATGGGCGGGCACGGCGAACAACCCGTTCATCCGTCATCACCCGTCCGACGGTCCGCGGGTCGTGCCCGCCGTCCGCCTCGCCGAGGAGGGCAGAGCGGACCGCGGCCGGCTTGCCGGTCATACGGGGCCTCCTTCGCTCTGCCCGGAAGGCTTGTGCTCGGCTGATGTGCGGAGCTTGTTCTCCTCCGAGTGACGGACGCCGAACACGAAGTAGACGATCAGGCCGAGGGCCATCCAGCCCGCGAACCGGACCCAGGTGATCCAGTCCAGGTTGGCGATGAGCCAGACGGAGAAGGCCACGCCGATGGCCGGGACCAGCGGTACCAGCGGGGTGCGGAACGATCGGGGCAGATCGGGCCGGGTCCTGCGCAGGACCACGACGGCGATGGCGACGACGGTGAAGGCCGCCAGGATGCCGATGTTGGTGAGGTCGGCGGCCTCCCGGATGGGCAGGAACCCGGCGATCAGCGCCGAGCCGATGCCGACCGGCCAGATCACCCGGGTCGGCACGTGCCGCTTGGGGTGGTTCTTCGCGAAGCAGCGCGGCAGCAGCCCGTCGCGGCTCATGGAGAACCAGACCCGGGAGACCGCCAGCATGTTGGCGAACGCGGAGGTGGTGATGCCGATGATGGCGCCGACCGCGACCACGATGCCGAGCCCGCCCAGGCCCACCGAGGCGAGCGCGCTGGAGAACGGGCTCTTCGTGTCGATGTCCCGGTAGTCCTGCATGCCCAGCAGCACGACACAGACCAGCAGATAGACGACCGCGGCGATGGCCAGCGAGATCACGATCGCCTTCGGCAGCACCTTCTTCGCCTCGGCGCTCTCCTCCGCCGCGGCGCTCATCGCGTCGTACCCGTAGACGGCGAAGAACGCGGTCGCGGCGCCGGTGAACGCGCCGCCGATGCCGAAGGGAAGGAACGGGCTGTAGTTGCCCGAGGAGATGTGGAAGGCGCCGGCGATGATCACCAGTGCGACGATGCCGAGCTTGACCACCACCAGGATGGTCTCGAAGCGGGCCGACTCCTTGGTGCCGCGGGAAAGCACGAAGGCCAGGAACACGCACAGCAGGGCGGCGAACAGGTCGACCTTGTGGCCGGCTCCGGTGCCGGGCGCGCCGAGCATCCACGAGGGCAAGTCGATCCCGATGCGCTCCAGGATGTAGGAGAAGTAGCCGGACACGGCGATGGCCACCACCGCCACGATGGCGGTGTATTCGAGGAGCAGGTCCCAGCCGATCGCCCAGCCGACGATCTCGCCGAGCGCGGCGTAGGAGTACGTGTAGGCGGATCCGGCCTTGGGGATGGCGCCGGCGAACTCGGCGTAGCACAGTGCGGCGGCGGTGCTGGCGATGATGGCGACGAGGAAGGAGATCATCACGCCGGGCCCGGCGTCCTCGTGGGCTACGACGCCGGCGAGCGAGAAGACTCCCGCGCCGACCAGGCCGCCGAGGCTGAGGGCGACGAGCTGCCACAGTCCCATGGTCCGGCGCAGCCCACCCGTGGTCTCCTCCTCGGAGGAGTCGACGGGCTTGAGGCGGAAGATTCCCTGCCGGGAGAGCAGCCTCCCGCCGGGGGCCTTTCCTTCCCTGGGTATTGCTGGAATCGAACGGGACATGACGGTCCCTCCGGTGAATACGTACGGGGGTGAGGGGCGCACGGTCGCGTGCTCCGGGGAACGCAACCGTGCGGGGTGCTCTAGAGCACGAATCCGTGCGGGAAGGGGTCGCTCGGGTCGAGCAGGTAGTTCGCGGTGGCGGTGATCCAGGCCCGGCCGGAGAACTCGGGAACGACCGCGGGCAGTCCACCTACCTCGGCCGTGCCGACCAGCCGGCCGGTGAACTGGGTTCCGATGAACGACTCGTTGATGAAATCGGTGTTCAGCGGCAGTTCACCGCGCGCGTACAACTGGGCCATCCGGGCGGAGGTGCCGGTGCCACAGGGGGAGCGGTCGAACCAGCCGGGGTCGATGGCCATGGCGTTGCGCGAGTGCCGGGCGGTGGAGTCCGGAGCCAGGAACTGTACGTGCTTGCAGCCGTGGATGAGTGTGTCGACCGGGTGCACCGGCCGGTTCCGCTCGTTGATGGACCGCATGATCGACAGCCCGGCGGAGAGGATCTCGTCCTTGCGTGCCCGGTCGAACGGCAGCCTGAGCCGGTCGAGTTCGACGATGGCGTAGAAGTTGCCGCCGTACGCCATGTCGTAGCGGACCTCGCCGAGGCCCGGGACCTCGGCCATCGCGTCGAGTTCGAGCGCGAAGGCGTCCACGTTGCGCAGGGTGACCTTCTCGGCGCGGCCGTCGGTGACCGTCACCCGAGCCTCGACCAGCCCGGCCGGCGTGTCGAGACGGACCGTGGTCTCCGGCTCGGTGACCTCGACCATCCCGGTCTCCACCAGGACGGTGGCCACACCGATGGTGCCGTGACCGCACATCGGCAGAAAGCCACTGACCTCGATGTAGAGCACGCCCCAGTCGGCGTCCGGGCGGGTGGGCGGCTGCAGGATCGCACCGCTCATCGCGGAGTGCCCGCGCGGCTCGTCGACCAGGAACCGACGCAATCCCTCCAGGTTCTCCATGGCGTAGCGGCGGCGCTCGGCCATGGTGTCGCCAGGGATGGGGCCCACCCCGCCGGTGACGACGCGGGTGGGCATGCCCTCGGTGTGCGAGTCGACGGCGCTGAGCGTACGGATGGTACGCATCAGGCGGACTGCTTCTCGAGGGCGGCGATGGCGCGGGACATGTCGGCCTGGATCTGCTCGCGCATCTGCGGGGTGAGCGGGCCGCGCGGCGGGCGGCAGGGGCCGCCGTACCGGCCGACCTGTTCCATGCCGAGCTTGATGGCCTGGACGAACTCGGTGCGCGAGTCCCAGCGGAAGGCAGCGACGAGCGGTTCGTACAGGGCCCGCGCCGCTTCGAGTTCGCCGGCGACGGCGAGGTCGTACAGGCGCGCCGACTCCGCGGGGAAGACGTTCGGGAAGCCGGCGAACCAGCCGGTGGCTCCCATCAGAAGGCTTTCCAGAACCACGTCGTCGGCGCCGCTGATGACCTCGAGGCCGGGCGCCTGCTCCTTGATCTCCAGGACGCGCCGGACGTCGCCGGAGAACTCCTTGATCGCGACGACGTTGTCGATCCGGGCGATCTCGGCGACCAGGTCCGGGGTCAGGTCGACCTTGGTGTCGATCGGGTTGTTGTAGACCATGACCGGCAGGCCGACGGAGGCCACGGCCTCGAAGTGGGCGAGGACCTCACCGCGGTTGGCGCGGTACATGGTCGGCGGCAGGCACAGCAGCCCGTCGGCCCCGTCCTCGGCCGCGACCTCGGCCCAGTGCTTGGCCTGGTGCGAGCCGGCGCCGTGCACGCCGACGACCACGATGCCCGAGTCGCCGACTGCCTCGATCGCCGTCTGTGCGACCTTGCGGCGCTCGTCGTCCGTCAGGGAGGAGTACTCGCCCAGCGAGCCGTTCGGGCCGACGCCGTGGCAGCCGTTCTCCACCAGCCAGCGGCAGTGCTCGGCGTATCGGTCGTAGTCCACAGCCAGACCGCCCGGGGCGGACGCGTTCTCGGAGTAGGGAAGGGCGGTGGCCACGACCACGCCTCCGAGAGACAGGGCCTGCTTCTTGGTGTCACTCATGAACGCTGCTCCTTGGAAAGGGGGGTCGACCTTCGCGGACAGTCGAGATCTCAGGGGTGATGAGCGGTGGGGTCCTGGGGGGACGGATCAGGGGCGGTGGCCAGTTCGCCGATCCGGATGGGCTGGGCGATCGGACGCCGGTGTGGTGCGGGCGCCGGCAGACCCTCGACCGGCCGGTCGGCGGGCTCACGGGACAGCCTGGCGTTCAGCTCGGCGACCGTGGGCCCGCAGATCCGGGCCTGGCAGGGGCCGAGCCCGGCCCGGGTCTCCAGCTTGGCGACCCGCGCGGCGGCGCTTGCCTTGTCCGAGGCGGCCCGGCACAGCGAGGCGTAGTCGGTCTCCTCGCAGCGGCAGACGACGGTCTCGGACCGCAGCCATTTCGGCCAGGCCGCACCGATCGGGTGCGCCCGGGCCAGCCGCTCGGCGAACGCGCGACCCTGATCCCGGCCGCGGCGCAGATGACGCAGCGCGGACGCGTCCGGGTCGCCGCCGGCGGCGAGCCAGCCGGCGAGCGCGCCCTCCGCCCGCGCGGCCGGTGCGCCCGCGATGCCGGTGATCTCGCCGGCCGCGTACACGCCGGGACAACTGGTGGCCTGGTCGTCGTCGACGTCCACGAACTCGCCGCCCGGCGTGCCGCGCAGGGCACATCCGGCCGCCACCGGCAGCTCCAGCTGCGGGCTGAAGCCGTGCGTGACGCACGCCGCGTCGACCGCGACCGTGCGCTCGGTGCCCGGCACCACCGACCAATCCGCGCGCAGCCGTGCCGTGACGACCTCTTCGACCCGGCCGTCGCCGCGGGCCTCGACGATGGTGCGGCCCAGCCGGTAGGGCACCCGGTGACGGAGCAACGAAGCGGTGTACTCGGCGAGTTCACGGGACTTTCCGGCCTGCGCGGCCAGCCGCCACGGACGCTGCGACCAGCCGCGGGCCACGGTGCTCGGGGTGTTGGCCTCCAGTACCTCCAGCACCCGGGAACCGGCCTCCAGGAGCGAGGCCGCCACCGGAAGCAGGAACGGTCCGGTGCCGGCGACCACCACCCGATCACCGATCACGACCCGCTCACCCTTGGCCAACGCCTGCGCCGCACCGGCGGTGAAGACACCGGGCAACTCCCAGCCAGGGAAGGGCAGGACGCGATCATGGGCGCCTACGGCGAGCACCAGCGCATCGGGGTCGAGTGTCAGACGCCGCCGCCCGCCGCCGTCGGCCGGGCCGCGCAGCACATGCACCCGCGGCACTCCGGGGTGGTCCGGGGCCGGGCGCTCCAGCGCCCATACCGAGGTCTCGGACCACCAGGCGCACCGGGGGTGGGCGAGCACCCGGCGGCGGCGCCGGTCGAAGGCCTGCCAGCCGTGCTGCAGCGCCTCCGGGCGGGTGGCGCCGTACGCCTCGGGCAGCATCCGGTGGTACTGGCCGCCCGGCTGGTCCGCCGATTCGATCAGCGTCACCCGGGCGCTGGCGCTCAGCGCGGCCTCCGCGGCTGCGAGGCCCGCGGGCCCCGCGCCGACGACCGCGACATGACGGCACGTCATCGCTCCTCCGTTCCGGGTGACGTGGCGTTCTCCCGGGTCTCCGGGGCCGGATCCTGGACGGTCTCCGGCCGCGGAGACGACACGGTCTCCGGATCCCGCAGCGGGTCCGGCACCGGCTGCCGGGTCTGGGTGGTCACCAAATCGCCGTCGCGGGCCCGGCGGCGGCAGGCGCGTACGTCGCGCTCGTCGCCCACCGTCACCAGACAGTCGAAGCAGACCCCGATCCCGCAGAACACCCCGCGGGGCGCGCCGGAGCGTCCCCGTCGCCAGGCCAGCCGGCCGGCGGCGAGCAGCACGCCCGCGATCGTCTGGCCCGCGATGCCGTCGACGGGCTCGCCGTCGACAGTGATCCGCAGCGGCCGGTCCTGCCGCCCGACGATGTCGGACTCGGCGCGGACACACCTGGGGCTCATGCCGTCTCCTCGCTGACAGGCTGCGCGCTCTCGCCCAGCACGGCCGGACGGTCCACCCGGAACGGGGTGGTGTCCATGACCGTCGGCTCACCGAGGATCAGATTCCGCAGAAGCCGTCCGGTGCCCACCGACAGACCGATCCCGGCGCCCTCGTGACCGCCCGCGTGCCAGAGACCTGCCAGCCGCGGATCGGCTCCGATGACCGGCAGATGGTCGGGGACATACGGCCGGAATCCGCCGTACGCACGCATCACCGGGACCTTGGCCAGGGCCGGGAACAGCCGCAGCGCCTTCGCGGCGACGGCCGACAGCACCTCCGGGCGCAGCCGGTCGTCGAAGCCGACCCGGCGGCGCGACGAGCCGATGAGCACGCTGCCGCCGCGGGTGGACTCCACGACCGCGGAGGTCTGCAGATCCTCGGCGCTGCTGCCGACCGCGCCCACGTAGTCCGCGTCGTAGACCTTGTGGAAGACCATCGGCGGCAGCGGCGTGGTCACCAGGACGTCACCGCGGCGGGGCCGGACATCCACCGGTGCGCCGAGGCGGGTGGACAGCTCACCGGACCAGGGGCCCGCGGCGTTGACGAACCCATCGGCCTCCAGCAGGCCGGCCGAGGTGCGTACCCCGGTGATCCTCCCGCCGCGGGTGACGGCGCCGAGCACCTCGCAGCCCGTCCGCAAGCTCGCACCGGCCGCGAGCGCGTCGCCGAGCAGGGCGGCGGCCGCTCCGGCCGGCTGCACCTGCGCGTCCTCGGGGTAGTACAGGGCCGCGGTGTGCTCACGGGTGACGTAAGGCTCGGCCTCGGCGAGCGCCTCGGCGTCCAGCACCTCGGCGCGTACCCCCGCCGCGCGCTGGCCGGCGGCGAACCGGGCCAGCCCCTGGGCTCCGGCGCCGGTTGTCGCCACGACGATGCCGCCCTTGGGCTCCCACTCCACGGTGTGCGCCGCGTGCGCGGACCGCTCGGCGATCCCGGCGAGCACCTGCGGCCACAACGTCCGGGAGATCCGGGCGAGTTCCAGCTCGGGGCCCGGCCCCTTGTCGGAGACGAGCACATTGCCCTCGCCGTGGGAGGTGGTCGCCGAAGCGGCTGCCCCGCGATCGACGACGACGACCTCGATCCCGGCCAGGGCCAGCTCGCGAGCGCAGGCGGCGCCGACGATCCCGGCGCCCAGCACCGCCACCCGCGTTCCGTACATCGAACCCTCCTCGTTCGTTAAACCGAACGATGGAAAGTTATGGCGCGGCGCGGAGCGTGTCAACGGTCCAGCCGGACCGAATTCCTCTCGCCGCCGCGGCGCGGGCTGTCACCCTTCTGTCGCGCAGGGGTCATCGGGTGTCGTGTCCGACAGGTGCAGCAGCTGATCGGCGCGGTACTGGAGCAGCAGCACCGAGCGCACCTCGCCGTCGAGCGCCGTGTAGCTGTGCGGCGCCGCGGCGTCGAAGCCGACGTAGTCGCCGGGGCCCAGTTCGACCTCGTGCCCCTCCACCCGCACACCGAGCCGGCCGGCCTGCACGATCGTGTGCTCGGTCCCGACATGGCCGAGCGACTCCTGCCGCCCGCCAGCTCGTACCTGCTGGTCAAAGACCTCGAAGACGGCGTCGCCGGACTCGATCCGCTGTAGCGGGCG
The DNA here is from genome assembly GCF_040635425.1 of Streptomyces laurentii. NCBI lineage: Bacteria > Bacillati > Actinomycetota > Actinomycetes > Kitasatosporales > Streptomycetaceae > Streptomyces > Streptomyces laurentii. The sequence goes on from NZ_JBEYHT010000032.1 coordinate 50,188, forward strand.
CAGATTCACCCCCTCGCCGCTCAGCACCTCCGCCTCCTTGGCACGCACCACGGTGAGCCCGCTGGCGGGCGGGGTGTCCAACAGGTCGGAGATGGGCACCTCCAGCACGCGCGACAGACTGAACACCGTCTCGATGGTGGGGTTGCCCGCTCCCGACTCCAGCTGCGACAGCGTCGCCTTGCCGATCTTCGAGCGCCGGGACAACTCGGAGATCGACAAGCCCCGCCGCGTCCTCGCCCGTCTGAGATTGGCGGCCAGCATGTGTCGAACCGAGCCCTCGGGGACGCTCACGTTCCCCTCCTTTCCCTCTGTCGCCGTTCGATATAACGTACGGGCGTCCAGCAGTATCGTTCGCTATCCCGATCAGGATCGGGCCTCACCCTGCGGCATGGCAAGAAAGGGGCGGCGGCCCGGCTCGCCGCCGTGTCGGCGGCAGCCGATTCCACGGCCGGCGCGTGCGCCACGCCGGCCGCGATCGTCGTCGACCGGAGGCCGGCCACACCTTCGGCCGGGATCACCGGGAATGGTCGGCCTCCCGCGCCGTGGGGGAACGGCGGTGTCTGTGATCACACGGGTCACCGCACCAGCCGCGTGCGAGGCGGAGCGCGGCCACGATCTGCCGGCGGTGCCGCCGGAAGCTCCACGACACAAGGCACTCGTGCTCACCCGGACCGGCGATGGCGTTGGCAAGTTGCGGCCCGCCCCGGTCAGTCGGCGGAGGCCGACCACCCCCGCGCCTCGATCCGCGCCCCGTCCGCCGGCCGGGCCTCGTCGAAGAGCGGGGTGCCGGCGGCGTCGAGGAGCCGCAGGCCGTCCACGTACACCCCGCGCCCGGCGTACAGCCGGTCGGTGGTGTACCGCCAGCGCAGCCGTACCGGCGCCGCCGACCAGGCCGACAGGTCGGCGGACAGGTCGTGCCACGCGCGCCCCGACCAGCCGTCGGCCGAGCCCGCCGGATGATCCGTGGCACGGGGACGGCCGGCGCCACGAGTGGACGTACGGAAGGGGACGGGCGCCCAGTGCGCGCCGCCGTCGGCCGAGGCCTCCAGGACGGCGGCGTCCGCGCCCGGCTCGGTGTCCCACCACAGCGCGCACTCGATCCGCGCCGCGCCCGTGACGTCCGGCAGGGTGAGGGTGGCGGTGGTGCCGTTCGCCATCCCGGAGAACCAGGCGGTACGGCCCCGGGCCGGGCGCACCGGTACGGCGCGGGCCAGGGCGTCGGCGGCGGCGACGCGCGGCGCGGAGCCCGAGCGCCAGTTCCGTACCGGGTGCACGGAGTTGCCCAGGACGATCAGGAACGTGTCGGTCGACGGGTCGAGGACGAGACTGGTGCCGGTGAAGCCGGTGTGCCCGGCCGTGCGCGGGGTGGCCATCGCGCCCATGTACCAGTGCTGGTACAGCTCGAAGCCGAGGCCGTGGGCGTCGCCCGGGAACGCCGTGTTGAAGTCGCTGAACATCAGCTCCACGGAGGCGGGGGAGAGGATTCGGGTGTCGCCGTAGGCGCCGCCGTTGAGCAGCGTCCGGGCCAGGATCGCGAGGTCCCAGGCGCAGGAGAACACCCCGGCGTGCCCGGCCACCCCGCCCATGGCGTACGCGTTCTCGTCGTGCACCTCGCCCCACACCAAGCCCCGGTCAAGGCCGGACCACGGCAGGCGCGCGTCCTCCGTCGCGGCGATGCCCGGCCGCCAGGACGGCGGCGGGTTGTACCGGGTGCGGTTCATCCCGAGCGGGCCGGTGATCTCGGTGCGCAGCAGCTCGTCGAGGGGGCGGCCGGTGAGCCGCTCCAGGATCAGCTGGAGCGTGATCAGGTTGAGGTCGGAGTAGAGGTAGACCGTGCCCGGAGGGTTCGCGGGCACCTCGTTCCACAGCAGCCGCAGTCGTCCCTCGCGGGTCGGCTCCTTGAAGAGCGGGATCCAGGCGCGGAACCCCGAGGTGTGGGTGAGCAGCTGGCGGACCGTGACGTCCTGCTTGCCGCCGCCCCCGAACTCCGGCAGATACGCCGTGACCTTCTCCTCCAGCTCCAGCGTGCCGTGCTCGATGTGGCGCACGGCCAGGATCGAGGTGAACAGCTTGGAGACGGACGCCAGATCGAAGACGGTGTCCTCGCGCATCGGGACCCGCTCGCCGGGCGGCAGCTCGACACCGGAGTCGGTCTTCTCGTCGTACGCGGAGTAGCGCGCCGCCATGCCGATCGGCCGGTGCAGCGCGACGGTACCGCCCCGCCCGGCGAGCAGCACCGCGCCGGCGTACCAGGGATGGGTGGGGGAGGGGCGCAGGAAGGATTCGGCATTCGTGACGAGCCGGTCCAGGTGTTCCGGCAGCAGTCCGGCCTGCCCGGCCGTGCCGCGCCGCAGCGTGGTCCGCCGCCCGCTGCCGAAGCCCGGCTCCGGGGCCCCGTCCGCGGTCCCGCCGTCCGCTCCCGCCGCGGACCCGGGCCCCGGTTCGGCCGCGGCCGCCCCCGGCACCGTACCGATCATCAGCGCACCTCCCAGCGCCAGGACCCCACCGCCGAACGCCCGTCGGCTCGGCCCCCGGCTCTCGTGTCCCGCCTGCCCCGCAGGCCCCGTGGATCCGGTCGTTCCCGTCGCTCTCGACTCTCTCATCGGTTCCGTCATGCCCACCCTCTCCCACACCCCGCCCCGCGTCGAAACAATCTGACACGGCATCAGGAAATCTCTTCCCTCGGCACCCCGGCTGCGGCACCATGCCGCCCATGCAGACGGAGCTGAGCCGGACCCTCGGGATCGAGCACGCCCTCTTCGGCTTCACGCCGTTCCCCGCGGTGGCCGCGGCGATCACCAGAGCCGGCGGACTCGGCGTCCTCGGCGCGGTCCGCTACACCGCACCCGACGACCTGGCCCGCGACCTCGACTGGATGCAGGCGCACACCGACGGGCTGCCCTACGGACTCGACGTCGTCATGCCCGCCAAGAAGGTCGACGGGGTGACCGAGGCCGACGTCGAGGCGATGATCCCCGAGGGGCATCGCGCGTTCGTCCGCGACACCCTCGCGAAGCACGACGTCCCCGACCTGCCCGAGGGCGAGGCCTCCGGCTGGCGGATCACCGGCTGGATGGAACAGGTGGCCCGCGGCCAGCTCGACGTCGCCTTCGACTACCCCATCAAGCTCCTCGCCAACGCCCTCGGCTCGCCGCCCCCCGACGTCGTCGCCCGCGCCCACGAGCACGGCGTCCTCGTCGCCGCCCTGGCCGGCAGCGCCCGGCACGCCCGCCATCACGCGGCGGCGGGCATCGACATCGTCGTCGCCCAGGGCTACGAGGCCGGCGGCCACACGGGCGAGATCGCCACCATGGTCCTCACCCCCGAGGTCGTCGACGCCGTCGCCCCGCTGCCCGTCCTCGCCGCCGGCGGCATCGGCAGCGGCGCGCAGATCGCCGCCGGCCTCGCCCTCGGCGCCCAGGGCGTCTGGCTCGGCTCGCTCTGGCTCACCACCACCGAGGCCGAACTCCACTCCCGCGCCCTCACCGCCAAGCTCCTCGCCGCCGGCTCCGGCGACACCGTCCGCTCCCGCGCCCTGACCGGCAAACCCGCCCGTCAGCTGCGCACCGCGTGGACCGACGCCTGGGACGACCCGGCCGGCCCCGGCCCGCTGCCCATGCCGCTCCAGGGTCTGCTCGTCGCCGAGGCCGTCTCCCGGATCCAGAAGTACGAGGTCGCCCCACTGCTCGGCACCCCGGTCGGCCAGATCGTCGGCCGCATGACCTCCGAACGCTCTGTCCAGCAGGTCGTCGACGACCTCACCCGCGGCTTCGAGCAGGCCGTCGACCGGATCGACCGCATCGCCGGAAGGAGCGCACGATGAACCAGGGTCCGACGCGTCCGGACATCGAAGGACTCCCGGGGTTCTGGGCCCAGGCCGCCGCCGACCCCGGCCGTATCGTCCTCGTCGCGCCCGACGGTACGCGGTGGTCCGCCGGCCGGCTGCTCGCCGACGCCCACCGGCTGGTGCACGGACTGCGTGCCGCCGGACTGGAGCGCGGCGACGCCTTCGCCGTCGTGCTGCCCAACGGCCCCGCCTTCCTCACCGCCTATCTGGCCGCCGCCGAGGCCGGGTTCTATCTGGTGCCGGTCAACCACCATCTGGTCGGCCCCGAGATCGCCTGGATCGTCGCCGACTCCGGCGCCCGGGTGCTGCTCGCCCACGAGCGCTTCGCCGAGGCCGCCACCGGCGCCGCCGACGAGGCGGGCCTCGCGCCCGCCGGGCGGTTCGCGGTCGGCGGGATCCCCGGCTTCCGCCCGTACGCCGAACTCCTCGACGGGTACTCCGCGGACACTCCCGCGGACCGCACCCTCGGCTGGGTCATGAACTACACCTCCGGTACCACCGGCCGCCCCCGCGGCATCCGCCGCCCGCTGCCCGGCGTGCCGCCCGAGGAGACCCATCTGGGCGGATTCCTCGGCATGTTCGGCATCCGGCCCTTCGACGGCAACGTCCATCTGGTGTGCTCGCCGCTCTACCACACCGCCGTCCTCCAGTTCGCGGCCGCCGCCCTGCACCTCGGCCATCCGCTTGTCGTCATGGACAAGTGGACCCCGGAGGAGATGCTGCGGCTCATCGACAGCCATGGCTGCACTCACACCCACATGGTCCCCACCCAGTTCCACCGGCTGCTCGCACTGCCCGAGGAGATCCGCCGGCGGTACGACGTCTCCTCGATGCGCCATGCCCTGCACGGTGCCGCGCCCTGCCCCGAGCATGTCAAGCGGGCCATGATCGAGTGGTGGGGGCCGTGCGTCGAGGAGTACTACGCGGCGAGCGAGGGCGGCGGGACGTTCGCCACCGCCGAGGACTGGCTGAAGAAGCCCGGCACGGTCGGCCGCGCCTGGCCCATCAGTGAACTCGCAGTCTTCGACGACGACGGGAACCGGCTGCCGCCCGGCCGGCTCGGCACCGTCTACATGACGATGCGCAGCGGCGGCTTCCGCTATCACAAGGACGAGGCCAAGACCGCGCGCAGCCGCATCGGCGACTTCTTCACCGCCGGCGACCTCGGCGTCCTGGACGAGGACGGCTTCCTCTTCCTGCGCGACCGGAAGATCGACATGATCATCTCCGGGGGCGTCAACATCTACCCCGCCGAGATCGAGGCCGCGCTCCTCGCCCATCCCGCCGTCGCCGACGCCGCCGTCTTCGGTATCCCGCACCCCGACTGGGGTGAGGAGGTCAAGGCAGTCGTCGAACCGGCCGAGGGGCATGCCCCGGGTCCGGACCTCGCCGCCGCGCTCCTCGACCACTGCACGGGCCGGCTGGCCTCGTACAAGCATCCGCGATCGGTCGACTTCATCGCCGTGATGCCCCGTGACCCCAACGGCAAGTTGTACAAGCGACGTCTGCGCGCGTCGTACGGGGAGGCCCGCGAAGGGAAGGGATGAGACCGGCGACGGGAACGCCCGGGAACGGCCCCTGGGGGCCGTACGCACACGGTGGCGCCGTCCCCTCGAACGTACCCGAGGGGGACGTCGGACGTCGAACGCCCGTCCGGGTGTCGATGTACTCGATCGCGCGTGATCCCTTACGGGGTCCGGTACTTGAGTGAGCGTCACCTCCGGCGCGCACGCCACAAGCGGAGGGCAATCCTCCCCTTTGTGGCAGGATTCAGGGCATGAGTTCGACTACCGCAGGACTGACACGACAGTGGACCACCTGGGGACCGGTCGTCGCGGCCATCGGCCTCGCCCTCGGATGGGGGCGCGACCACCTTCCCGGCTTCGCCGTGGCGCTCATCGTGCTCTGTCTCTTCGCCGCCGTCCTCTCGGCCGTCCACCACGCCGAGGTCATCGCGCTGCGGGTCGGCGAACCCTACGGCTCACTCGTGCTCGCCGTGGCCGTCACCGTCATCGAGGTCGGACTGATCGTCACCCTCATGATCGGCGGCGGCGACAAGGCCACCAGCTACGCCCGGGACACCGTCTTCGCCGCCGTCATGATCACCTGCAACGGCATCGTCGGCCTCGCCCTCCTGGTCGCCGCCCTGCGCAACCGGACCGCCGTCTTCCATGCCGAGGGCACCGGCGGCGAACTCGCCGTCGTCTGCACCCTCACCACCATGACCCTGGTCCTGCCGACCTTCACCACCAGCCACCCCGGCCCCGAGTTCTCCGCCGCGCAGCTGGGCTTCGCCGCCGTCGCCTCGCTCTGTCTGTACGGGGTGTTCGTCGCCGTCCAGACCGTCCGGCACCGCGACTACTTCCTGCCCGTGACCCGCCCGGGCCAGCAGATCGACGACGAGCACGCCCAGCCGCCGAGTTTCCGGATGGCGTGGATCAGCCTCGGTCTGCTCCTGCTCGCCCTCGTCGCCGTCGTCGGCAACGCCAAGCTCGTCTCGCCCACCATCGAGGACGCCGTCGCCTCGGCGGGACTGCCCAAGGCCGTCGTCGGCGTCGTCATCGCCATGATGGTGCTGCTCCCCGAGACCCTCGCCGCCGTGCGGGCGGCCCGCCGCGACCGGATGCAGACCAGCATGAACCTGGCCTACGGCTCCGCCATCGCCAGCATCGGCCTCACCATCCCGGTGATCGCGCTGGCCTCGATCTGGCTGGACGGGCCCCTGATCCTCGGTCTGGGACCCCTCCATATGGTGCTGTTCGTGCTCACGGCCGTGGTGAGCGCCCTGACGGTGGTGCCCGGCCGGGCCACCCTGCTCCAGGGCAGCGTCCACCTCTCGATCTTCGCGGCCTTCGTGTTCCTGTCGTTCAGCCCGTGACCGGACGGCCGTGACAAGACGGTTGTGACCGGGCGGCGGGGCCGCGGCCCGGTCCCCGGGCCCGCCGCGGCCCCGCGGTCACTCCCCCACCGTCACGACCTTCAGCGCGGGCGAGCTCAGGATTTCCTTCTCGCAGTACCGGGAGGTCACCCAGCGCCCGTCCGAGAACAGCCTGGTCTGGTCGCTGAAGTGCGCCGAGCCCGGGTCGTCGGACTGGGAGTACGTCAGCAGGGTGCGGGCCACCGGGCAGCCGCTCCCGTCCCAGCCGACCGCCTGGATGTGGCTCGACCCCGCCACGACCTCCGTATAGCCGCCGCCCGCCGGGTCCCACCGGGCGTTCGTGCAGTTCCAGACGCCGAGTGCGTCGGCGCCGCCGCTCACCGGGATCCGCTCCCCGTTCCGTACCACGAACTGGTGCCGGCCGAGCGGCGCCGAACAGCACTCGGCCGGCTCGTCGGTGATCCGCGGCAGCACCCGCGCCTGCGTGAACAGGGTGTGCCCGGCCGAGTCGGCGGCGATCGTGTTCACCCACGGCAGGCCCTGGGTGCGGCGCGGCGTCTCGGCGAGCTCGCGGGTGGAGCGGGACCGCGCGAAGCCCAGCGCGGTGTCGGACATCCGCAGGTCGACGGCGTTCGGGTGAGCCGGTGCGGGTTCATCGGCACACCGGGGGCGCGCCCCTGGCCGAGGAGCACGGCCCCCGCCCAACCGTGGCGCGCCACGTCGAGGGCGGTGACCGGGCGCGCCCACCCGGCGCCCGCGCGGGCCGGGTCGGGTGATCCGGTTTCGGCGCAGCCAGCCGTGGTAACCGGCCGCGTAGCCGCGCATCAGCTCCTTCACCCGCGTACCCGGCCCGGCCGGCGCGGGCGTGGCGAGCAGCGCCTCGACCGTCCCGGCGTCCTTGACACCCTGGAAGAACAGGTCGCTGGAGAGGTTCTCCGTGGCCGACGGCATCGAGCTGTCGGCCGGCGCGTCGGCACCGAACCAGCGGGAACGTTCGCCGTTCACGGTCACGAATCCGCCGGCCGGCGTGCAGACCTCGTCGGCGGCCTGCGCCCAGCCCGTTCCGAAGCCCGGGCTCGCGTAGTCCTTGGCGACGATGTGCGGGATGCCGTACTCGGTGGTCCGGATGACCGCCGACAGACCGCCGTCCGACGGGCGCCGCGTCCGGTCGTCCGGGCCGGCGGCCGCGGCGGCGGGCAGCGAGGCGGCGACGGTGGCGAGGGCCGCGGCGACCAGTGCGAGGCGTTTCAGGCGGGTGGGTGAGGAAGTACGCGGATGCAACGTGTCTCCCGGCAGGCGAGGGGCAACAAGCATCAGGGAAGGGGGAAGTCGGCCTATCGAGACAGGCGGGCGCTTGTCCTGTCGATGCCGGACCACGGGGACAGGCCATCCCCGGACCGCGCGAGGGGATGACGGCACGGACTCGCGGCACGACTCGCGCACGGACCGGCGGAACGGGCTCGTGCCGGGTACTTGACCAGCGCTCCGGTCCCCGCCCAAGATCTCCAGCCATGGAACGAGAGCTGCTGTCCCGCACCGTCGACGGCGTGCTGCGCCGCAGCGCCCAGCGCGTCCCCGACCGGATCGCCGTCCGTTACGGCGACCGGACCTGGACCTACGCCGAGCTGGACGCCGCCGTCTCGACCGGGGCGTCGCTGCTGTACGAGGCCGGGCAGTGGACGGGGCTCCAGGAGGGCGACCGGGTCGCGACATACGCCCACAACTCCGACGCCTACCTGATCGCGTTCCTGGCCTGTGCCCGCGCGGGCCTGGTGCACGTGCCGGTCAATCATCACCTCACCGGCGAGGACCTCGACTACATCCTGCGCCAGTCGGGTACCGCGCTGGTCCTCGCCGACCCGGACCTGGCCGGCCGGGTCCCGGACGACATCCCCGTACGGGCCCTGCGGGACACCGAGGACTCGTTCCTCACGGCGCTCGCCGAGCCCGACCCGTACCAGGCGGAGCGCGACGCCCGCGACCTCGTTCAGCTGCTCTACACCTCGGGCACCACCGCCCTGCCCAAGGGTGCGATGATGACCCACCGCGCCCTCGTGCACGAGTACGCCAGCGCGATCGACGCCCTCGACCTGCGCGAGGGCGACCGTCCGGTGCACTCGCTGCCGCTCTACCACTCGGCGCAGATGCACGTCTTCCTGCTGCCCTACCTCGCGGTGGGCGCCGAGAACACCATCGTCGACGGGCCCGACCCGGCCGTCCTCCTCGACCTCGTCGCCTCCGGGCGCTGCGACAGCCTGTTCGCGCCGCCGACGGTGTGGATCGGTCTCTCCCGGCACCCCGAGTTCGCCACCCGCGACCTGTCGGCGCTGCGAAAGGCGTACTACGGCGCCTCGATCATGCCCGTCCCGGTCCTGGAGCAACTGCGCGACCGGCTGCCGGAGCTGCGCTTCTACAACTGCTTCGGCCAGTCGGAGATCGGGCCGCTGGCCACCGTCCTCGGGCCCGACGAGCACGAGGGGCGGATGGACTCCTGCGGCCGTCCCGTCCGCCATGTCGAGGCGAAGGTCGTCGACGAGAACGGCGAGGACGTCCCGGACGGAACCGCCGGTGAAGTCGTCTACCGCAGCCCGCAGTTGTGCGCCGGCTACTGGGAAAAGCGGGAGGAGACCAAGGAGGCGTTCCGGGGCGGCTGGTTCCGCTCCGGCGACCTCGCGGTGCGCGACGCCGACGGCTACTTCACGGTCGTCGACCGGGTGAAGGACGTCATCAACTCCGGTGGCGTGCTGGTCGCTTCCCGTCAGGTCGAGGACGCCCTCTACACCCACCCGGCGGTCGCCGAGACCGCCGTCGTCGGCCTGCCCGACGAGCGCTGGATCGAGGCCGTCACCGCCTTCGTCGTCCCGTGCGCCGAGGTCACCGAGGCCGAACTCCTCGCCCACGCCCGCGAGAGGCTCGCGGGCTTCAAGGCGCCGAAGCGGGTGATCCTGGTCGACGGGCTGCCCCGCAACGCCAGCGGCAAGATCCTCAAGCGCGAGCTGCGGGAGCGGTTCGGCGACCGTTGAAGGAGATCGCCGCGAGCACGAAGGTGACGCTGATCAGGGCGGCACCAGCGGCCAGCGCATGTCGGGCAGCCAGTGGTGGGTGAAGAAGTCGGCGTAGACGGCTGCGGCCACCAGCGCCATCGCCCGGGGCCCGTAGCGGACCGGTTCGAGGCCGAGCAGATGCCAGGCCTGGCAGACGTAGCTGCCGGCGGCCGCGTAGAGGAAACCGCCGTAGAGCGGGACGCCGGCGAACTTCAGTACCGCCGGCTCCGGGTGACTCCACGAGCCGAGGGACACCTTCACCGGCTCGAAGGCCGGCCCGACGACATGGCGGACGGCGATGACGACGAGTCCCGCTCGCTTGGCATATGCCGCGACGCGTCGGCGGCCGAGGGGCGCGAGGCCCTGCCGATGCGGGGCGCACCGGCAGGGCCGTACGGTCATCCCTTCCCGCGCAGATCCACGATCCGCTTGATCTTGCCCACGCTCCGCTCCAGGGTCTCCGGGTCGACCACCTCGACCCGCACCGAGACCCCGATGCCGTCCTTGACCGCCGCGGTGATGACCCGGGCCGCCTCCGCGCGCTGGTCGGGCGTCGCCTCGGGGCGCGCCTCGACGCGTACGGTCAGGGCGTCGAGCCGGTCCTCGCGGGTGAGGCGGAGCTGGAAGTGCGGGGCGACGGCGGGGGTACGGAGCACGATCTCCTCGACCGCGGTCGGGAAGAGGTTCACCCCGCGCAGGATGATCATGTCGTCGCTGCGGCCGGTGACCTTCTCCATCCGGCGGAAGGCGCGCGCGGTGCCGGGCAGCAGCCGGGTCAGGTCGCGGGTGCGGTACCGGATCACCGGCATCGCCTCCTTGGTCAGGGAGGTGAAGACCAGCTCGCCCTGCTCCCCGTCCGGCAGCACCTCGCCGGTGATCGGGTCCACGATCTCCGGGTAGAAGTGGTCCTCCCAGATGTGCAGGCCGTCCTTGGTCTCCACGCACTCCTGCGCCACGCCCGGGCCCATCACCTCGGACAGGCCGTATATGTCGACCGCGTCGATCGCGAAGCGCTCCTCGATCTCCCGGCGCATCTCCTCGGTCCACGGCTCGGCGCCGAAGACCCCGACCTTGAGGGAGGTGCCGCGCGGGTCGACGCCCTGGCGCTCGAACTCGTCGAGCAGGGTGAGCATGTACGAGGGCGTCACCATGATGATCTCGGGCCGCAGGTCCGAGATCAGCTGGACCTGGCGGGCGGTCATGCCGCCGGAGGCCGGGATGACGGTACAGCCCAGCCGCTCGGCCCCGTAGTGCGCGCCGAGTCCGCCGGTGAACAGGCCGTAGCCGTACGCCACGTGCACTTTGTGACCGGGCCGGGCGCCGGCCGCGCGCAGCGAGCGCGCCACCATGTCGGCCCAGGTGTCCAGGTCCCGCCGGGTGTAACCGACCACCGTGGGACGTCCGGTCGTACCGCTGGAGGCGTGCAGCCTGCGGATCTCGGACTGGTCGACCGCGAACATCCCGTACGGATAGTGCTCGCGCAGGTCGATCTTGGTGGTGAAGGGGAAACGGGCCAGGTCGGCGAGGGTGCGGCAGTCCTCGGGCCGTACTCCCGCCTGGTCGAAGGACTGCCGGTAGAACGCCACGTTGTCATAGGCGTGCCGCAGACTCGCGCGCATCCGCTCCAGCTGGAGCGCCTCCAGCTCGTCGCGTCCGAGCCGCTCGCCCGCGTCCAGCAGGTCAGTCATGCGCCACTCCCTCGCCTCACGTCCGTACCACCGCGGTCGCACCCGTCGTAAAACGGACGACCGATCATTCGGTAGATCTTTTCGGGGTCAGTAAAACCGCCCGCCCCGGGGGTTTGGCAAGAGGTGGGGGCATGTTTTTTCGCTGGTACGGGGATCGGGCCGGCCGGACGCGCGGGGGCGGCGTGGTCAGGCGCGCGGGGCGGCACGGCCGGCCGGCGGTCTCCCTTCGCCCGGCGGCGTCAGCGGACCCCGGGGGCGATCACACGTTCGGGTGCGTTCGTCCGGCCCGGCGCGCGAACCGGTCCGTACCCGGGAAAAGGGAACGAAAGAGGAAGCCGTCCGGCTTCCGCCCCGCCCTCGGACCCTGGGACCACCATGCACTGCCTGCACCGCCTGCACCGCCTGCACCGCCCCGTCGCCCCCGCACCAGCCGTAGCGCCCTCTTGTGACACCGTCTCCGCCCCGGCCGAGGCGGTGGCGCGATGACGTCGACCACGACCTCCGACACCACCGAGGACCCCCACGTCCACTTCTGGGCCGTCCCCGACCTCACCGGCCTCGACTTCGACCCGCTCCTCGCCAGGCTGCTCCACGAGGATCCGGTCAGCCGCGTCCGGCTGCCGCACGGCGAGGGCCACGCGTGGCTCGTCACCCGCTACGAGGACGTCAAGTTCGTCTCCATGGACCCCCGGTTCAGCCGGCAGGCCGTCTACGGACGCTCCATCACCCGGCTCGCCCCCCACTTCATCCCCATGGAGGGCGCCGTCGGCTTCGCCGACCCGCCCGACCACACCCGGATGCGCCGCGTCGTCGCCCGCGCCTTCTCCGCCCGCGCCCTGCGCGCGCTGCGCGACCACGCCCAGGACGTCATGGACCGGCTGCTCGACCGGCTCGAACAGCACGGCCCGCCCGCCGACCTGATGGCCCTCGTCAACCGGCCCTTCCCGCTCGCCATGGTCAGCGAACTCATGGGCGTCCCCGAAGGCGACCAGCCGCTCATGGCCCAGTGGTCCGACACCATCATCTCCGCGGGCGCCGGCCGCGACTCCAGCGAGCGGGCCAAGGGCGAGATGGCCCGCTACTTCACCGAACTCATCGGCCGCAGCCACGGCACCGGCAAGGAGTTCCTCGCCGCCGTCCTCGCCGACGCCATCGACGAGGACACCCTCGACGAGCAGGAGGCCGTCGGGCTCGCCGTCCTCATCCAGATCGGCGGCGCCCACGCCGTCCGCAACAACAGCGCCAACATGGTGTACGCGCTGCTCACCCACCCCGAGCACCTGGCCAGGCTGCGCGCCGATCCCGCCCTGCTGCCGCAGGCCGTCGACGAACTGCTGCGCTACATCCCGCACCGCAACGCCGTCGGTCTGTCCCGCATCGCGCTGGAGGACGTCGAGGTCGGCGGCGTCCGCATCCCCGCGGGCGACGCCGTCTACGTCTCGTACCTCACCGCCAACCGCGATCCGGACGTCTTCGCCGACCCCGGGACCCTTGACTTCGACCGCGGCTACAACCCGCACGTCGCCTTCGGCCACGGGCCGCACTTCTGTCCCGGATCCGCCCTCGCCCGCATCGAGTCCGAGATCCTCCTCTCCACCCTGTGGACCCGCTTCCCGGACCTCCGGATCGCCGTCCCCGACGAGGAGATCCGCTGGCAGCGTGGCGCGCTGATCCGCGGCCCCGAGACGCTGCCCGTGACCTGGTGAGAGGAGGAGCCATCCCGTGACCGCCACAGCCATCGGACCGGGCGGCGGCCTGGTCGTCCCGCCCGGACTGGGCAAGACCCTCGTCACCGCCGCCCAGCGCGTCACCTTCAAGGTGACCGGCGAACACACCCCGACCTCCTCCACGTTCGAGGTCGTCGTGCCTCCCGGCTTCGACGTTGGCGCGCACGCCCACGTCCGCAGCGAGGAGCTGTTCTACGTCCTGGAGGGCGAACTCGACGTCCTCGCCTTCGAGCCGCTGGTCCGTACCCGCGACAGCTGGCACGGGTGGGAATCCCCGTCCGGGCAGCGGGTCGTCCGCGCCACCGCGGGCACCCTCATCCTGGTCCCGCCCGGCTGTCCGCACGCCTTCGCCAACCTCACCGGCGACCCCGTCCGCATGCTGTTCCAGGCGTCCCCGCCACCCGACCATGAGCGCTACTTCGAGGAACTGATGGACATCCTCGGCTCCGGCGGCCCGCCCGACCACGACGCCATCGAGGCGCTGCGCCTGCGCTACGACATCGAGCAGATCACCCCGCTCCGGCACGACGGCGAACCACGGCCGGACGACACGGAGGCGGCGCTTGACGGCGCGGTGCCGGGGCTGGACGGCACGGAAGCCGGGAGGGATGGCGCGGTGCCAGGGCTGGACGGTGCGGAGGTACGGCGCGACGACACCGGGCCGCGGCCCGAGAGACCGCCCGCCGTGTGACCTCGGCGGTCCGTCGCGGCCCGGTCGTCCGACGACCAGGCCGCGACGGGGCCGGGACCGGCGGGCACGGGGGAGGAAATCCGGTGGCGCTCCCGTTCCGGCGGATGCTGAGGTACGGCCATGGACCTCACCGCGATCCGCGACCAGTACGACCGTCAGCTCCGCCTCGGCGCCCGCCCCGACGGGCCCGGCGCACGTGTCGAGCACGACGGGCCCGTCGTCCGCCAGACCGGACCCGTCCACGGCTGGAACGGCGTCCTGTGGTCCGGGCTCGGCCCGGACGACGCCGACGCCGTCATCGCCGCGCAGATCCGGCACTTCATCTCCGCCGGCCGCACCTTCGAATGGAAGACGTACGGCCACGACCACCCCGCCGACCTCGGCGCGCGGCTGGTGTCCGCCGGATTCGTCCCGGAGGACACGGAGACCCTGATGGTGCGGGAGACGGCCGCGCCGTCCGGACCCGAGGACCTGCCCGACGGCGTCGAGCTGCGCGAGGTCACCGACGCGGCCGGCGTGGCGCTGCTGGTCCGGGTCCACGACCTGGCGTTCGGCAAGGACAGCGCGGATCTCGGCCGCCGCGTGCTCGACCAGTTGGCCGACGCGCCGGACACCGTCGTGGCCGTCGTCGCCTTCCACGACGGCGAACCCGTCAGCGCCGCCCGCCTGGACCTCCCGCCGGACAGCGACTTCGCCGGTCTCTACGGGGGCGGCACCGTCGAGGAGTGGCGGGGCCGCGGCCTCTACCGCGCCCTCGTCGCCTATCGGGCCCGCATCGCCGCCGCGCGCGGCTACCGCTACGTCCAGGTCGACGCCGCCGACACCAGCCGCCCGATCCTGCGACGCCTCGGCTTCGAGGCCCTGACCACGACCACGCCGTACGTGTACGAGGTCGGTGCCGGCCCGGCGGCCTGACCGTTGAGGGGCGTCCGGTGTCCGGAGGTCAGCGGGTCCAGTGCGCCGGGCGCTCGAAACCCTCCGGCAGCCGGGTCGCCGCGTCACCGCGGGCCGCGTTCAGCTGCGGCTGGGTGAGGAAGAGCGCGCCGGTCAGGTCCGCGCCCGACAGGTCGGCGTCCCGCAGGTCGGCGCCGATCAGATCGGCCAGCGACAGATCCGCCCCGGACAGGTCCGCCGCTATCAGCAGCGCCCCGCGCAGATCCGCGCCCCGCAGCTTCGCCCCGCGCAGCCGGGCGCCGAACAGATCCGCGCCGCGCCGGCTCTTCGGCTTGCCGCCGGCCGCCGCCCGAACCAGCGAACTGCTCTTCAGGAGCAGCGGATTGATCTCCGCCCGGACCGGACCCACGTCCAGCGTCTCCAGCTCGGCCGGCGTGCCCTCGGTCAGCCGCTCCACCCGGGCCAGCGCCCGGTCGAGATCGCGGCGCAGAGAGCGGGTGGCGTCGAGCGCGCGGGCCTCGGCGAGGTAGCGCAGCAGCTCGTGCAGCTGGCGCATCACCGGGAACACCTCGTACATCCGGCGCGCCGTGTCCGGGGCCTCGCGCCACGACACGCCGCCGAAGGTCACCTGCGAGACCTTCTGTCCCGCGCCGAAACAGTCGTACACCGTGCAGCCGGAGAAGCCGCTGCCCCGCAGCCGGGCGTGGATGCCACAGCGGAAGTCGTCTCGCAGGTTGCGGCACGGGTCACCCGCGGACTTGTTCACCGCGAAACCGGAGGACTTGGCGAACGGCAGGGCCACACAGCACAGGCCGAAGCAGTTCGCGCAGTCGCCGCGCAACTCGTCGTGGTGCGGCGCTGCCTGACGGTTTTCCGACACAGTGAAACGATTCCTTCGCTGCTGGGGGAGGGCTGCCCACCGTACCCCGGCCCCCGGAAACCTCGTTGCCCCGTCCGCCCGGGGCGGAGATGATCAACGGCATGCCTCAGTTCACGACGTACGACGGAACCCGGCTCGCCTACCGGATACGAGGTGAGGGCGAGCCGCTGGTCGTGCTGCCCGGTGGCCCCATGCGGGACCAGGCCTACCTCGGCGACCTCGGGGGACTGACCGCCCACCGCACCCTGATCGTGCTCGACCCGCGCGGCACCGGGGACAGTGCCGTCCCCGCCGATCCGCACAGCTACCGCTGCGACCGGCAGGTCGCCGACGTCGAGGCCCTGCGCGCCCATCTCGGCCTGGAGCGCATCGATCTGCTCGGCCACTCCGGCAGCGCCAACCTCGCCACCCTCTACGCCGCCGCGCACCCCGCCCGGGTCCGGTCCCTGGTGCTGGTCACGCCCGGCGGGCGGGCCGTCGGCTGCGGCGTCACGGACGAGGAGTGGGACAAGGCCGCCGAGGTCTTCGCCGGCCGGCCCTGGTACGCCGAGGCGCGCGCCGCCCTGGACGCCCTCGACTCCGACACCCCGGCGCGTGACGCCGCCCCGGTCGTCCTGCCGTTCGCGTACGGGCGGTGGGACGAGGCCGCGCGGGCGCACGCCGCGGCCGCGGACGAACAGACCGACTGGGAGGCGGCCGCGGCCTTTTACGCACCGGGTGCCTTCGACCCCGAGGCGACCCGGGCGGCCCTGCGGGACCTCGACGCGCCGGTCCTCGTGCTCGCGGGCGAGTACGACGGCGGCCCGACCCCTGCGAAGGCGGCCGCCATCGCCGCCTGCTTCCCGCACGCCGAACTCGTCGTGCAGTCCGAGGCCGGGCACTTCCCATGGGTCGACGACGTCGGGGCCTTCCGCCGCCCCGTCGCCGCCTTCCTCGATCCGGCGGTCCGCACGGTCACGGTGGACGGGGTGCGTCTCGCCTACCGGGTCACCGGGCCCGAGGACGCGCCGCCGGTGGTACTGGTGCACGGCCGGGGCGAGGACGGCACCACCTGGGCAGAGGTCGCGGCGGAACTCGCCACGGACCGCCGGGTGTACGCGCTCGACCTGCGCGGCCACGGACTGAGCGACCACCCCGGGCGGTACGGCTTCGGCCTGTTCCGCGACGACATCGGCGGATTCCTCAAGGCCCTCGGGCTGGCGGGCGCCACGGTCGTCGGCCACTCGATGGGCGGTGCGGCGGTGTACCTGCTCGCGCAGCGCGAGCCGGACCTGATCGGCCGGCTCGTCCTGGAGGACACCCCCGTCTTCTTCCCCCTCGACCCGCCCCGCGGCCCGGTCGCACCGCCCGAGGAACCGCCCGGCTTCGACTGGAGGCTGGTCGGCGCGGTCAACGCCGAGCTGAACGACCCCGATCCGGCCTGGCGCGACGACCTGCCGTCGATCACCGCGCCCACCCTCCTCGTCGGCGGCGGGGAGCGCAGCCATCTGCCGCAGGACCAAGTGGCGTGGATGACGGGGCGGATCCCCGGCGCCCGCCACGTCACGATCGACACCGGACATCTGATCCACACCGAGAGGCCCACTGAGTTCCTGGCACTGATACGGGAGTTCGGCGTGTAGTGATCTGCCCGTGGGCCACGACGGCCGTCGTCGCCGGACAGACCGCCGCAGACGGCAACGAGCGCGCGACGATGAGGCGACGACGTGGGGGCCGGCCGGTCCCCACCCCTACCCTCCGGGATGCACGGTGCCCATCGACGCCGTCGGCGGTGTCTCGGTGACCTCCGACGGTCGTCTGGTGGGCGTCATGATGGTCTGCGGGCACCGGATCGACGGCGTGACCCTCTACGTGAACAGCGACGATGTCGACAAGCGGGTGGCTGTCGGCTCGTGGACCGCCGACCGCTCTACGCGACCACCGTCCCTGTGGAGGAGTTCAAGGCCAAGGCGTGCCGGAAGGCGTAGCGCCACGGCACCGTCGACCAGGCCGAGGCGCCCTCCCTTCCCCAGCAGGGCAGGCGGGCACCTCCCGAACCGCTGTCACACGCCCGTCGTGCCGTCGATCCGTTCGCGGAGCAGGTCGGCGTGGCCGTTGTGGCGGGCGTACTCCTCGATCATGTGGACATAGATCCAGCGGAGGTTGACGTCCTGCCCCATGAACAGACCGGTATCGGTCAGGGCGCGGTCGGCGCAGCGGGCGCGGGCGTGGGTGATCTCCGCCTGCCAGATGGCGAGGGCGGTGCGTAGGGTGGCGCCCTCGGCCAGGTCGAAGCCGCCGTCGGGGCCGTCCGGGTCGGCCTCCGGGTCGTGGATCGGCGGGGCCTGTTCTCCGGCGAGCACGCGGCGGAACCAGTTCCGCTCCACCTCCGCCATGTGCTGGACGAGGCCGGTCAGAGTGAAGCCGGACGGCGGCACGGACGCGACGGCGGCCTGCGCGTCGTCCAGGCCCTCGCACTTCATGGCGAGCGTGGTGCGGTGGAAGTCCAGCCAGCTTTCGAGCGTGGTGCGTTCGTCGGCGTTCAGGGGCGGCATGGGGCGTTCGAGGGCGCTCATCGGTCGATTATCGCCGCGTTCGCGCCCGGCGACGAACCGGACCTTGGGCGTCGCTTCCCATGGCGGCTCCTGGGGTCACGGGCTGTGCGGGGATACCGCTGTGGTGCTGTTGACATGGATCGCTGAGGTGGTGGACGAGCCCCTGGTACTGGAGCCGGCTGACCGTCGGGTGGGGTGGGAGAGGCGCAAGGCTGAGCACTTCCTCGCCTTCGCGGGAATCTCCGCGGCCCTCATCTGCCACCGCCGACGTCTTAGGACAAGGGCTTGCGCGTTCCGGCGTCGGCTTCCACCGCCACCGACTTGGCCCAGCGATAGTCCGCCTTGCCCGTGGGAGAGCGCTGGATCCGGTCGGCGAGGACGAGCTGGCGCGGCACCTTGTAGCCGGCGAGCCGGCTCCGGCAGTGCGCCTGCACGGCCTCCAGGTCCAACGGCTCGGCTCCCTCCCGGAGTTGGAGGACGGCCGCCACATGGCTGCCCCAGGTCGGGTCGGGCACCCCGGCGACCAGCGCGTCGTACACGTCCGGGTGGGACTTGAGCGCCTGCTCGACCTCCTCCGGATAGACCTTCTCGCCCCCGGTGTTGATGCACTGCGAGCCGCGCCCGAGGACGGTCACGATGCCCTCGTCGTCGACGGTCGCCATGTCGCCGAGCAGCACCCAGCGTTGACCGCCGCGCTGGAAGAAGGTCTCGGCGGTCTTCGCCGGGTCGTTGTAGTAGCCGAGCGGCACATGGCCGCACTGCGCGAGACGGCCGATGGTCCCGACGGTCACGGGCTCCAGGGTGCCCGGATCGACCACCTGCGTACGGGAGTTGACGTGCAGCCGAAAGCCCTTCGCCGGGCCCGAGTCGTCGGTCGCCCGGCCGTTGGAGCCGGACTCGGACGAGCCGAAGTTGTTCAGCAGCACGACGTTCGGCATCAGGTCGCGCAGATCCGCGCGCACGGTGTCCGACATGATCGCGCCGGAGGACGACAGGGTGAACAGGGACGACAGGTTGGTGCCCTGTAACGGGCCGCGCAGCGCGTCCACGAGAGGGCGCAGCATCGCGTCGCCGACCAGCGACACGCTGGACACCTTCTCCTTCTCGATGGTGCGCAGCACTTCCTCGGGCACGTACTTGCGGTGGAGCGCCACCCGCTGCCCGTAGTTGAGGGCGATGAACGCGGTGAGCGTGGACGTGCCGTGCATCAGCGGGGGAGCGGGGAAGAAGGTGAGCCCCGCGCCGCCCGCGGCCACCCGCTCCGCCAGCTCCTCCGGACGGGTGACGGGGGTGCCGCTCGGGTCGCCGCCGAACAGTCCGGCGAAGAACAGGTCCTCCTGCCGCCACAGCACCCCCTTCGGCATGCCCGTGGTGCCGCCGGTGTAGATGATGAACAGATCGTCGGCCGTACGCGGCGCGAAACCGCGCTCGGGAGAGCCCGCCGCCTCGGCCTCCGCGAACTCCACGCAGTGCGGCGGCGCGGCCGGATGGCCGGCGGGCGGTGCCCCGACCCGTACCAGATGCCGCAGGGTCTTCGCCTGCGGTGCCGCGGCCGCGACCCGCTCGGTGAACTCGGCGTCGAAGACCAGCGCGGCCAGGTCGGCGTCCCGGTAGAGGTAGACCAACTCGTCCTCGACGTAACGGTAGTTGACGTTGACGGGCACGGTCCGGGACTTGAGGCAGGCGAGCACCGTCTGCAGATACTCCACGCCGTTGTACAACTGGAGCCCGACATGGTCGCCCGGGCCGAGACCCGCGTCGATCAGATGGTGGGCGACCCGGTTGGCGGCCGTGTCGAGGTCCGCGTAGGTGAGCCGGCGCTCGGCTCCGGTGCCGGGATGGTCGACGTACACCAGTGCCTCGCGGCCGGGGACCGCGTCGACGACCGATTCGAAAAGGTCGGCAAGGTTGAACTCCACCGTTCCTCCTGATCCTGTGGCCCGCCACGGACTCGGCGGCCATCAGAGCACCGATGGGGGGAGGTCGGAAGGGATCGTGCAGAAGAATCTGACTGAGAGTCAGAAAACCCTTGAAGTGCCCACGGGACTGCTGCAACCTGTTCCGGACACGGAGACGGGAGACGCCGATGAGCGGCACCGAACACCTCACCGTACGGCGCGAAGGCGCCACACTCGTCCTCACCCTCGACCGGCCCGAGGCCAAGAACGCCCTCTCGCTGCCGATGCTGGTCGGCCTGTACGACGGCTGGCTCGCCGCCGACGCCGACGACGGCATCCGGTCCGTCGTCCTCACCGGCGCCGGCGGCACCTTCTGCGCGGGCATGGACCTCAAGGCGCTCGCCGGCGACGGCATGGCCGGACAGGAGTACCGCGACCGGATGGCCGCCGACCCCGACCTGCACTGGAAGGCCATGCTGCGCCACTATCGCCCCCGCAAACCGGTCATCGCGGCGGTCGAGGGCCACTGCGTGGCGGGCGGCACCGAGATCCTGCAGGGCACCGACATCCGCGTGGCCGGCGCGTCCGCCACCTTCGGCCTGTA
This sequence comes from Streptomyces laurentii, assembly GCF_040635425.1. NCBI lineage: Bacteria > Bacillati > Actinomycetota > Actinomycetes > Kitasatosporales > Streptomycetaceae > Streptomyces > Streptomyces laurentii. The sequence goes on from NZ_JBEYHT010000032.1 coordinate 70,873, forward strand.
CGAGGTCCGCCGCGGCCTGTTCCCCATCGGCGGCTCCACCGTCCGGCTGCCCCGCCAGATCCCCCGCACCCACGCCCTCGAAATGCTCCTCACCGGCCGCCCCTACCCCGCCGAGGAAGCCGCCCGCATCGGGCTCGTCGGCCGCGTCGTCCCCGACGGAACGGCCCTGGAGACGGCCCTGGAGATCGCCGACCGGATCAACGCCTGCGGCCCGCTCGCCGTCGAGGCCGTCAAGGCGTCCGTCTACGAGACCGCCGCCATGACCGAGGAGGACGGCCTCGCCGCCGAACTCAAGCGCGGCTGGCCCGTGTTCGCGACCGAGGACGCGAAGGAGGGAGCCCGCGCCTTCGCGGAGAAACGCGCCCCGGACTACCGCCGCCGGTGAGCGAAGCGGCACCGCCCCTCCCACGCCAAGGAGCCCTTATGCCCGCCGACCCCGACGTGCTGCGCGCCCCCCTCGTCGTCTCCTTCCCCTTCACCCGCTCCCTCGGCCCCGTCCAGTCCGCGTTCCTCACCGGACTGCGCGAACGCACCGTGCTCGGGGTGCGCACCGAGGCCGGGACGGTGCTCGTCCCGCCCGTCGAGTACGACCCCGAGACCGCGGCCGAACTGCGCGGCCTCGTCGAGGTCGGCACCACCGGCACCGTCACGACCTGGGCCTGGAATCCGGAGCCCCGCCCCGGACAGCCGCTGACCACCCCGTTCGCCTGGGTCCTGGTCCGCCTCGACGGCGCCGGCACCGCCCTGCTGCACGCCCTCGACGCCCCCGGACCGGACCACGTCCGCACGGGCCTGCGCGTCCGGATCCGCTGGGCCGCCGAACGGCACGGCGCCATCACCGACATCGCCTGCTTCGAACCCTGCGACGACACGGCGGACGGCGCGGAGAACCCTGAGCCCCGCGCGCACGACGGGGTGTTCACCGATCCCGTCACCGGCATCGTCGCCCCCGCCCGCCTCGACTACACGTACACCCCCGGACGGGCCCAGACCGCCTGGCTGGACGCCCTCGCCGAACGCCGCACCGTCGGCGAACGCTGCCCCTCCTGCACACAGGTGTACGTGCCGCCCCGCGGCGCCTGCCCCACCTGCGGGGTCGCGACGACCGAACGCGTCGAGGTCGGCCCGCGCGGCACCGTCACCACGTACTGCGTCGTGAACATCAAGGCGAAGAACCTCGACATCGACGTGCCGTACGTCTACGCCCACATCGCCCTCGACGGCGCCGGGCTCGCGCTGCACGGCCGGATCGCCGGCATCCCGTACGACCAGGTCCGCATGGGCCTGCGGGTCGAGCCGGTGTGGACCGACGGCGCCCGCTACCCCGACCACTACCGGCCCAGCGGCGAACCGGACGCCGACTACGACACGTACAAGGAGCTGCTGTGAGCGAAGGCCCCCGGGACGTCGCGATCGTCGCCTTCGCGCAGAGCGACCACCGCCGCCGCACCGACGAACTGTCCGAGGTCGAGATGGTGATGCCGGTCCTGCACGAGGTGCTGGACGCGGCGGGCCTCACGACGGCGGACATCGGCTTCACCTGCTCCGGCTCCTCCGACTATCTCGCCGGGCGGGCCTTCTCCTTCACCATGACCCTGGACGGCGTCGGCGCCTGGCCGCCGATCTCCGAGTCCCATGTCGAGACGGACGGCGCCTGGGCGCTGTACGAGGCGTGGGTCAAGCTCCTCACCGGCGAGGTGGACACGGCGCTCGTCTACGCGTACGGGAAGTCCTCGCCCGGCTCCGTACGCGACGTGCTCACCCGCCAGCTCGACCCGTACTACACGGCCCCCCTGTGGCCCGACTCCGTCGCGCTCGCCGCCCTGCAGGCCCAGGCCCTGATCGACGCGGGCGACACCGACGAGACCGCCCTCGCGGCCATCGCCGGCCGCAGCCGGAAGGACGCCGCCGCCAACCCGCACGCCCAGCTCCCGGGCGCGCGCCCGCAGGGCGACCACGTCGTCGCGCCCCTGCGCACCGGCGACTGCCCGCCGATCGGCGACGGCGCCGCGGCCGTGGTCCTCGCCGCGGGCGACCGGGCCCGTGAACTGTGCGCCCGGCCCGCCTGGATCACCGGCATGGACCACCGTGTCGAAGCCCACGCGCTGGGCGTGCGCGACCTCACCGACTCGCCCTCCACCCGGCTCGCCGCCGAACGCGCCGGCGCCTTCGACCCCACCGCCGCCCGGCCGCTCGACACCGCCGAACTGCACGCGCCGTTCACCTCCCAGGAGGTCGTACTCCGCAAGGCGCTCGGCCTCGGCGACGACGTCCGGATCAACCCGTCGGGCGGCGCGCTGGCCGCCAACCCGCTGATGGCCGCCGGCCTGATCCGGCTCGGCGAGGCGGCCGCCCGCATCCACCGCGGCGAGTCCCACCGCGCCCTCGCCCACGCCACGTCCGGGCCCTGCCTCCAGCAGAACCTGGTCGCCGTCCTCGAAGCCGACCCGTGCGCGTGAAGCCGCGCCCGTGCCCCTGGCCCGTGCCCCTGGCCCGTGCCCCTGAACCCGAGCCCGTGACCGTGTACCCGTGCCCGCGGATCCGTGGCGGTGCGCCGCCCGGCCGGAGAAGCGAACCAAAGGAGTCGACGTGAGCAAGGAACCCGTCGCCGTCGTCGGCATCGGCCAGACCCGGCACGCCGCCGCCCGCCGCGACGTCTCGATCGCCGGACTGGTCCGCGAGGCGGCCCGGCGCGCCCTGGACGACGCCGAGCTGACATGGGCGGACATCGACGCGGTGGTGATCGGCAAGGCGCCCGACTTCTTCGAGGGCGTGATGATGCCGGAGCTGTATCTGGCCGACGCGCTCGGCGCGGTCGGAAAACCGATGCTGCGGGTGCACACAGCGGGCTCGGTCGGCGGCTCGACGGCGCTGGTCGCCGCCCAGCTGGTGGCGGCCCGGGTCCACGGCACCGTGCTCACCGTCGCGTTCGAGAAGCAGTCCGAGTCCAACGCCATGTGGGGCCTGTCGCTGCCGGTGCCCTTCCAGCAGCCGCTGCTCGCCGGGGCCGGCGGCTTCTTCGCCCCGCATGTACGCGCCTACATGCGGCGCACCGGCGCGCCCGACACGATCGGCTCGCTCGTCGCGTACAAGGACCGGCGCAACGCGCTGCGGAACCCCTTCGCCCACCTCCACGAGCACGACCTCACCCTGGAGAAGGTGCGGTCGTCGCCGATGCTGTGGGACCCGATCCGCTACTCGGAGACCTGCCCGTCCTCCGACGGCGCCTGCGCGATGGTCCTCACCGGCCGGACGGGAGCCTCCCGCGCGCCCCGCCCGCCGGCCTGGATGCTCGGCGGCGCGATGCGCAGCGAGCCGACGCTCTTCGCGGGCAAGGACTTCGTGTCCCCGCGCGCCGGCCGGGACTGCGCCGCCGACGTCTACCGGCAGGCCGGGATCACGGATCCGCGCCGCCAGATCGACGCCGTCGAGATGTACGTGCCGTTCTCCTGGTACGAGCCGATGTGGCTGGAGAACCTGGGCTTCGCCGAGGAGGGCGAGGGCTGGAAGCTCACCGAGGCCGGGGTCACCGAGATCGGCGGAGACCTGCCCGTGAACCCGTCCGGGGGAGTGCTGTCCAGCAACCCCATCGGCGCGTCCGGCATGCTGCGGTTCGCGGAGGCGGCGCTGCAGGTCCGCGGCCAGGCCGGCGAGCATCAGATCGAGGGGGCGCGCACGGCGCTCGGGCACGCGTACGGCGGGGGCGCGCAGTTCTTCTCCATGTGGCTGGTCGGCGACCGCCCGCCCGGAACGTGAGGCCGTCGGCGGCCGAAGGTACCGTCCCCCGTGGGACCGCCGCCGACCGGCGGGGTTCCGTGATCCACCCGCGATGGGGAGCCCGACCTGCCATGACGTCCGAGAAGCCCGCCACGACGACAGCCGGAAACCCGGTGCCCGAACGGAATCTGTCCCGGCTGCTCGCCGGCATGCGGCCGGAACTGCACCCCGGCCGCTACGTCTTCACCACCCTGCCCGGCCCCGGCACGCCGCCCGCCGGGATCGAGCCGGTCGTCATGGTCGCCGAGCCCGAGGGCCTGACCCTGGTCGTACGGCAGGAGGACGCCGACGCGGCCTCGCTCGCCTACGACTACGTGGCGGGCTGGATCACCCTGCGCGTGCACTCCGCGCTCGACGCGGTCGGACTGACGGCGGCGGTCGCGACCGCGCTGGCCGACGCCGGGCTGAGCTGCAACGTCGTCGCCGGATTCCACCATGATCACCTCTTCGTGGAACGCGATGAGGCGGAGCGGGCGTTGGCCGTTCTCGAAGCGCTTTCACACGGTGGACGCGAAGCTACTCCCTGAGGGCGCGTCCCGGCGTACGCTGAGGTTTTCGCGGGGCGACCGCCCCGGTGCACCACCCTGTGCGCCGGGCGTGCGCCCCCGTTGTGGGGGTAGACGATGGCAGCACCGCGCGCCGGCACACCAGCCGGACGAGGCTTCGGCCTCTTCGAACGCGAGGCCGAGCTCGCGGCGGCCGAGGAGGCCCTGAACCTCCTCGCCGGCCTCGACCCGGCCGTCCCCGACGTGCCCTCCACCCTCGCCCCCGCCGTCAGCGCCACGCCCACCGACGCCCCCGCCTCCGCTCCGGAGCCCGACCACGCCGCCCCCACCGGCCCGGTCCACGCCTTCGGCCACGAGCGGGCCGGCCTCACCAAGCCGCCCCAGCCCGACGAGACGGCCACGGCCGCGGCGGACCCCGACACCCCGGGCGCCGCGCGCGCCACGGCCACCCGGCCCGGCCGCCCCGACCGCGTCCCCGAACCGCGCAACGCCCGGCGGCTGCGCCTCGTCTCCATCCCCGGACGGTCCGCCGACCGCATACCCGCCGTCGCGCCCCGCCACCCCGGACCCCCGCCCCTGCGCGGCGGGGTGCTGGCGTTCGCCGCCCCCGCCGGGCTCGGCAAGACCACCCTCCTCGCCGAGATCCGCCGCCGCGCCGCCCTCAAGGGATGCACCGTGCTGTCGGCCCGCGGCGGCGACCAGGAACAGCGCGTCGCCTTCCACGTGGCCCGCCAGCTCCTCCAGCCCCAGCTGGCCGGCGCGTCCCCGGCCGAACTGCGCGAACGGCTCGGCGGCTGGTACGACATCGTCGCCCCCGCCCTCGGTCTGTGCACCGCCGCCGAAGGCTCGCCGCCCGACCCCCAGGGACTGCGCGACGGCCTCGACTGGGTCCTCACCCACCTCGCCGTCCGCCGTGCCCCGCTCGTCGTCGTCCTCGACGACGCCCACTGGGCCGACCCCGAATCCCTCGGCTGGCTCTCCGCGTTCGCACCCCGCGCCGAGGACCTCCCCATGCTGCTCGTCGTCGCCTACCGGCCCGACGAACTGCCCCGCGACGGCGAGGAGTTCACCGGACGCAGGTCCGGGCAGCGCCCGCTCGGCCTGGAGCCCCTCACCTCCGACGCCATCGCCCGCCTCGTCCGCGACCGCGTCGGCGCCCACGCCGACGACGCCTTCTGCCACGCCTGCTGGACCGTCACCTCCGGCAACCCCTTCGAAGCCGTCGAACTCGCCGCCCGGATCCACGACCGCGGCCTCGAACCCACCGCCGCCCGCGCCCCCGCCCTGCGCGACCTGGCGGCCGCCGTCAAGGGCAGCGGCCTCATCTCCCGGATCGAACGCCTCGGCCCCGCCACCGTCCGTCTCGCCTGGGCCTGCGCCGTCCTCGGCACCGAGATCTCCCCGCAGCTCGCGGGCGCCGTCGCCGGACTCGGCGGCGAGGACGTCGCCCGCAGCGCCGCCCTGCTGCGCCGCGCCCGGGTCCTGGCCGAGCCCGGCTCCGAAGGCTCCTCCCGCCGCGACGGCTCCTCCGGCTCCGAACCCGCCGTGGATACCCTGGAGTTCGTCCACCCGCTCATCGCCACCGCCGTCTACGACGCCATCCCCGCCGCCACCCGTGTCGCCCTGCACGGCCAGGCCGCCTGGTGCGTCGTCGACGCGGGCCTCGGCCCCACCGTCGCGGCCCGGCACCTCATCGAGACCCACCCCGAGGGCGACCCCTGGGTCGTCCAGCAGCTGCGGGCCGCCGCCCGGCAGACCCTGCGGGCCGGCGCCCCCGACGCCGCCCGCAGCTATCTCGCGCGCGCCCTGCGCGAACCCCCGAACCAGGACGAACGCGCCGCCGTCCTCTTCGAACTCGGCAGTGCCTCCCTGCTCACCGAACCCGCCACCACCGTCAACCACCTGCGGGCCGCCCTGGAGGAGCCGATCGCCGACCCGGCCCTGCGGCACGGCATCGTCTACCGGCTCTCCCAGGTCCTCGCGCACAGCGACCGCCTCGTCGAGGCGTCCGAACTCCTCGCCCGCGAGGCCCGGCTCACCACCGACGCCCGCAGCCGGCTCCGCATGCAGTCCGAGAAGTTCATGTGGGACGCCTTCCGCGCCGACGAACCCGAATCGCCCGCCCGCTCCCGGCGCCTCGCCCGGCTCGCCGACCGCCTCACCGGCCGCGACCTCACCGAGCGCTACATCATCGGCCTGCGCGCCTGGGACGCCACCCTGCGCGGCGAACCCTCCGGCATCGCCGTCGGCCACGCCGAACAAGCCCTGCGCGGCGGTCTGAGCTGGGCCGACGAGAGCCGCGGCTTCGAGGTCCCGGTGCTGACCGCGCTCACCTTCCTCTATGCCGACCGGCCCGGCCGCGCCGAGGAACTGTTCGCCGCCGGAACCGCCGAGTTCGAGACCCAGGGCTGGCGGGGCGGCCACCTCTCGTTCGCGTACACCCTGCTCGGCTACATCCGCTACCGCCGCGGCCGGCTGGTCGAGGCCGAGGACTTCGTCCGGGCCGGGTTCCGGCTCGCCGAACGCCTCGGGCCGCGCGCCCCCGCCCAGTGGTACGCCGTCAGCGTGATGATCGAGGTGCTGCTGGCCCGGGGCCGCACCGAGGAGGCCGAGCGGGTCGCCCTCGCCCACGACTTCGGTGAGCCCTTCCCCGCCGCCGTCACCTTCCCCGACTCGCAGACCGTCCACGCCGAACTGCTCCTCGCGCTCGGCCGCGCCGACGAGGCCGCCGCCGAGCTCGCGGCCGTCGGACGCCGGCTCGACCCGCGCGGCATCCGCAATCCCGCCTGGTGCCCCTGGCAGGTCCATCTCGCCCTCGCCGAGTCCCGCACGGCCCCGGAGCGGGCCCGCGACACCGCCCTGGAAGCCGTCGCCCGCGCCCGGCAGTACGGTGCGCCCTCCGCGATCGGCCAGGCGCTCCGCGTCACCGCCGAGGTCGGCGGCGATACCGATCGGGTGAAGCTTCTGGAAGAGTCCGTCGACTGGCTCGACCGCTCGCCCGCCGCCTACGAGCTGGCCCGCTCCCTGGTCGCCCTCGGGGCCGAGCTGCGCCGCACCGGCCGCACCGACGAGGCCGCGGCGCATCTCTACCGGGGCCTGGAGACCGCCCAGGACTGCGGTGCCGACCGACTCGTCGAGGAGGCCCGGGCCGAACTCGCCACCGCCGGTCTGCGCCCCCGTACGCTGACCCCGGCCGGCTCCGACACGCTCACCGCGCGTGAGCGGGCCGCCGCCGAGCTGACCGTCCGCGGCGCGGACCCGGCCGAGGTCCTCGGCACCGACCAGGCCACCGTCACCCGGCTGCTGTCCGCCGCGTACCGCAAGCTCGGCACCGACCCCGCCGGACTCGCCGAGGCCCTCACCGGCGCTCGGTCCTGACACGCTCCGGAGCGCACGGCCCACAGCCGCCCCGGCGCGCCGCCGCGTGCGCCGGGGCACGTACCATGGCGGTATGTCCTTCCTCCGCCGCCGCAGCGCCGCCACACCCGCGGGCCCGGACTTCGACGTCCTGGCCATGGACCCCGGGGACTGGCCCGGCAATCTCGGCGCCGGCCTCCTCCCGGCTCCCGACGGCAGCTGTCAGGGCGTGTTCCTGCGCTACGACCTGTTCGGCGGCCGCGGCCCCGCGATGATCATCGGCAATCTGCCGGAGGGCTCCCCGGCCCGCGAGCTGGCCGACGGCCAGGTCCCCTTCGAGGTGGCGCAGCTGCTCGCCGCTCTCGGCAACGACGAGCCGGTCGAGGTGCGGGACCGCGAGGACGTGCCCGTGATGCAGGGTGACAACCTGCTGATCGTGCGCCGCCTCAAGCTCTCCGAGAGCCGGATCTCCTGCGTGCAGTTCGACCGCAGCGACAACGTCCTGGTGACCATCGCCAGTTGGGACCGGCCCATCACCGACGATCTGTACGCGCTGCTGAAGCCGCTGCCCGCCGAGCTGTTCCAGCAGGGCTGAGCGGGGAGAGGCGGGGCCGATGAGCGCGGTACGCGTCGACAGCTGGATCTGGGCCGTGCGGCTCACCAAGACCCGCTCCCAGGCCGCCGCGGCCTGCCGGGCCGGGCACGTCAAGGTCAACGGTGAGCGGGCCAAGCCCGCCCAGCCCGTGAAGGCCGGCGACGAGGTGCGCGTCTTCCACGGCGGCCGGCAGCGGATCGTCGAGGTGAAGCAGCTGCTCGTCAAGCGCGTCGGACCGCCGGCCGCCGCCGAGGCGTACGTCGACAACAGCCCGCCCCCGCCGCCGCAGGAGCACGTCGCCGTCGCCGCGATCCGCGACCGGGGCACGGGCCGTCCCACCAAACGCGACCGCCGCGAACTGGACGCCCTGCGCGGGCCCCGCGCCTGACGACGGAACGACGACCGCACCGACCGCCCCCGGAGCCGAGGCTCCGGGGGCGGTCGCCTTTATCCGGCCGACGGGCCGTAGGCCGCCGCGAGCCGCGCCGCCGAGGTGCCCAGGCCCCTCGGCCCCCGCCGCCACACGGCCGCCCCCGTCCCCGCGGGCAGGTCCTCCGCCCCGTAACGCCGCGTGCTCCGGTGCCAGTTGAGGGTGCTCGCGAGCCAGTCCTCCAGCTCCCGCAGATACCGCGCGAAGGCCGCCCGGCCCCGCGGGCCGAGCCCGAAGTCCGCGTACAGCAGCGGCACTTCGTGCTTCTTCAGATGCTCGTACTGGCGCAGCCGACTGCGCATCAGCCCCTCGGCCAGCGACACCGCCGTCGGATGGTCGCAGTCGAAGAACGTCCGCAGCACCAGCAGCCCGTTGTGCAGCTCGCCGTCGACTTCGACCTCCTTGCGGTGCGAGAACAGGTCGTTGAGCAGACCGGCGAAGTCCGCCAGTGTGCCCTGGAGCGCCCGCACCGTCTCGCTGTGGAACAGCTCGGGCGGCAACCCCGTGTCGCGGCCCAGCCGGGGCAGCAGCATGGTCAGCTCGGAGCCGTAGGTGCCGCGGCGCATCTCGAGGTAGTCGACCGGGTCGGGCACCCGGTGCTGGACGGTGCCGTGCAGCTCCCACAGCCAGGCGTCGAGGAGCGCGTCGACGGCCTGCCGCAGCTCCTGCCGGGCCTCGCCGGTCAGCGGACCCGCCGTACGCGCCCACAGGTCGGCGAGGCCCCGCTCCAGCGGATTGCCCGCGGGCCGCGGTGTGCTCGCGGCCGGATCGTCAGGTGACATGAGGGACTTGAGCCGGTCGGTCTGCGCCTTCGCGCCGATCAGATCGCGCGGCCGCCCGAAGAAGGCCGGATAGTAGTCGTCCGCGTAGGTGCCCCAGAGTGTCCACCGGGCACTCGTCTCCAGTTCCTCCAGGGAGGCGTCCGGGTCGGTCCCCGCGGAGAGCAGCGCCAGGTCGAACCCGTCCAGCAGCGGCCGGTCCCAGAGGCCGTCGAGCAGGCCCATCCGCTCCGCCCACTCCTCCGAACGGCGCTTGGCCTCCGCGTGGTGGGGGTTGAGTGTCAGCGGATAGGGCAGGTCGAACTCCGGCAGCGGCGACGGGGCCACCGGCTCGCGCGGGACGTGGGTGAGCGTGCGCAGCCGGCCCGTGGCGGCGCGCCCGAACAGGCCGCGGACGCCGAGGGCGGGGGCCCCGAACCCACCAGGCCGTGAAGTCCCGCTCACCAGGCCCTCGTTCATGTAGCGGCTGGAGCGCAGATGCCACTCGTGGCCGCCGGACTGCCAGTCCTGCAGGCCCTTGGTGTAGGCGGCGACGGCCGCCGCCTCGGCCGGGCCGAGCCCCTGCTCCAGGCAGATGCCGGGCACCTCGGTCAGTGCCGTGTTCTCGAACTGCTGGAGCCGTGAGGTCAGCAGGTCGTTGACGGCCTCCGCCGCCTCCTGTGTGGAGCAGCGGAGGAAGGTCTCCAGGACCAGCACGCCGTTGCTGTGCTCGCCCTCCTCCTCCACCTCGCGCTGGTACGAGAAGAGGTCGTTGCGCAGATGGACGGCGTCGGAGAAGGAGTCCCGCAGCACGCGCAGCGGCCGCGTCGCCGCCACCCGCTCCGGCACCTCGGCGCCCGCCGCGTACTCGACGAGCCCGGCCGACCAGGGCGCGCCGCCCACCTTGCGGCGCATCTCGATGTACTCGACCGGATTCGCGATCCGGCCCTCGTCGATGTTGTCCAGCTCCCACAGCGACGCGTACAGCAGATGTCCGGTCGCCTCGGCGAACCGCGCCCGCCACGCCGGCGACATCGCGGGCACGGTCCGCCGCCACAGGTCGGCGAGCCCCGCTTCGACCGGCTGGACCGGCTCGGGCATCCCGGCCGCCGGATCGGCCGGCATGAACGCCGGCAGCCGGTCCAGGTAGGCCTTCCCGTCCGCCCGGTCCCGGGACCGCTTGAAGACCTCCAGGAAGTGGTCGTCGAAGAAGAACACCCAGGTGTACCAGTCGGTGACCAGGGACAGCGTCTCCGCGTCGCAGTCCGGGTGGGTGTACGCGCACAGCAGCGCGTAGTCGTGCGCCTGGAGGTCCGCCTCCTCCCAGATGCCGGAGCCCTCCAGCATGCCCATGGCCCGCGCCCAGTCGCGGGTGTGCGTGCGGGCCGCCTCCACATGGGGATTGAGCCGTGCCGGGTACGGAACGTAGAACTCCGGCAGAACGAAGGGCTGAGCCATGCCAGGGTGGCCTCTCGGTGAGCGGGGGCGGCGGTCGTCCGGCCAGCATGACCCGTCAAGCCCGGAATCCACGGAGGCACCGGAATAGTCATATGAACGACGAAAGGTGTCGTCGAGTCAGGGCCCGCGCCCCGGTCCCGCGACACCTTCCGTCCTGCGGCGAGCCCTGACTCAGGACTCGGAAACCCGCACGTCAGCGGCCTTCACATAGGCCACTCGGTGGCCGAACTGGATCTCGTAGTACTCCTCTTGGCCGCGCACCACTGTGTGACCCGTGGTGTCGAACGTCGGAGCGAAGAAGTACTCGCCCGGGGTACGCCCGCCCACCACGTACCGCTGCCCGGCGAGCAGCTTGTACGGCAGCGGCGAGACCGCCTGCACCGGCACCCCCGCCGGATAGGCCGCGGCCTCCGGATAGGCCCGCCCGTACACCGGCACCGAGGCCAGACCCTCCCGCGGGGTCAGCACCCGGCCGCGCGCGTTCACCGCCGTCGGCTCCGCCGCGGGGTTGTGGAACCACGCCTTCTGGCCGAGGTACCAGACCGCCGTCCAGTCGCCCCGCCGCTCCGCCACCGCGAAGCTCTGGCCGGTGGAGGCCCGCGCACCCACGTCGTTCACGTCGATGGTCGACGGCTGACCGCCCGGCCGCAGACCGATGTCCTTCACCAGCGGCGCGTCGGCGCTCGGCGCCGTGTACAGCCGCACCGCCCCGCTCCCGTGCGGCGCGCAGGCCTGGCCGGCCTTCTCGCACCCCGTGTAGACCGGCTGGTTCGCCGCGTAGTCCGGACGGATCGTCACCACACCCGCGTGCGGGCCCGCGCTCGGCGTGATCGGCCGGCCGAGCAACCGGAAGTAATGCGCCCAGTCCCAGTACGGGCCCGGGTCCGTGTGCATGCCCGGGATGCCGGACGTGGTCGTCGCCGGCACCGTGTCGTGCCCGAGGATGTGCTGACGGTCCAGCGGGATGTCGAACCGCTTCGCCAGATACCGCACCAGACGCGCCGACGAACGGTACATCGCCTCCGTGTACCAGGAGTCCGGCGAGGTCAGGAACCCCTCGTGCTCCAGACCCACCGACTTGGCGTTCACATACCAGTTGCCCGCGTGCCACCCCACGTCCTTCAGCGCCAGGTGCTGCGCGATCTTGCCGTCCGAGGAACGCAGCGAGTACTGCCACGACACGTACGTCGGATCCTGCACCAGCTGCAGGGTGGTGTCCCAGCTCGCCTCGGTGTCGTGGATCACGATGTAGTCGACCGACTGCGACTCCGGCCGGTCCCCCTTGTCGTGATTGCCGTAGTCGCCGTCCCCGAACTCCTCGTACGGGGCAGGGATCCACGAGCACGCCACCGTCGGCGGGCACTCCACCGGACCCTTCGCGGGCGCCCGCAGCCCCAGCTGCGCCACCTGCCCGGTGGCCGGCGCGACCGCCGGATCGGCCGCGAGGCCGACCGACTGCCCGCTGTCCGTGGTCCGCGACTCGCCGGTGCGGATCACGTCGAAGACGTCGTCGGCGTAGCGCGCCGCCGTCTCGCTGTCGTCCGCGCCCGAGTAGCGCGCCACCGCCCCGTACCAGTCCGCGGGATCCGGACTCGCCGGCAGCCCCGCGTCGCGCTGCGCCGCGGCAAGGAGCGCCGCACCGCCCTCGATGTTCGCCGCCGTACTCGTACGCAGTTCCTCGGCCGGCAGCCCCGACAGCGCGGCGGCCCGCTCCAGGGTCCGCAGACTCGCCGGCAGCGTCTTCGGCTCCGGCAGCCGCGCGCCGGCCCCGGTCCGGGCCGGCCGGGACTCGTCGCCCCGCGCGTCCTCCGTGGCGTCCGAGTGATGCGGCGCCTCGGCGAGCGCCGTCGCGGCGTCGGTCAGATGCATGGGGCCGTAGCCGCCGGTCACACTCGGCGCGCCGCCGTGCGTGTCCCAGCGGGACTGGAGGTACGACACGGCGAGCAGCACGCTCTGCGGCACACCGTGGTGCTCGGCCGCCACCGCGAACTGCTGCTGCAGCGAGCCCGGCACGGGCACGTCGGCGGTGGCGGACGGCGTACCGGACAGGGACAGCAGCGGAAGGAGCAGGACGGCCGGCGCGACACGTCTCAGTGACGTGGAACGGAGCAAGGCAGCCTCCAGGGATGGGGGAGAGGACGGGGGCGTGCGGAACCGAACCCGTACAGGGGTAGCGGCTTCCGAACGATCCGTCAATCATCCGTTCCTGGCGGCGATGTGCCACGTCAGAGGGGTTTGAAGGGCGAGGCGGCAGGAGTTTCGCGCGGGTGGCGCGCCCGCCTGCGCCGCGTCAGTGGAGTGGACCAATGAGAGGGCGATGAGGAGCGAGTGAGGCCGGGGAGAACAGCGGCGCCGCGCTCCCGGTGTGTCGGCACCGCCCAGCTTGCGTCTGCCTTGATCACTCATGCGGGGACTGTCGCACGGCCGTGAGGCGGACGGGAAGGGGCGTAGGCGGGGGCGTTCCGGAC